>DASUXK010000316.1:0-12660 GCA_036377935.1 Usitatibacter sp. | reverse complement strand
GATGCCGGTCATGCCGTGGAAGCCTGCCCCCGAGCGCCCGGGTCGGGGGTCCTCGTGCAGCGACTTGCCCGCATCCTCCTCGAGATGGGCGCGGGTGAGGCGAACGCGCTTCTCTTCCTCGCCCAGGACGAACGAGATCGTGCCGCCGGAGACCACGGGCTGCTCGTACTGGCTGATCTGGTAGCCCTTGGGAAGGTCGGGATAGAAATAGTTCTTGCGCGCGAAGACGCTGCGCGGCGCGATGCACCCGCCCACGGCCAGCCCGAAGCGGATCGCGCGCTCGACCGCGCCGCGGTTCAGGACCGGGAGCGTCCCCGGCAGCGCGAGGTCCACCGCGCTCGCCTGCGTGTTGGGCGGCGCGCCGAACGCCGTCGACGCGCCCGAGAAGATCTTCGACGCGGTGGTGAGCTGCGCGTGGGTCTCGAGACCGATGACGATTTCCCAGCTCATTCGAAGCCCGGCGGGATGCGCTCGTGCCAGTCGGTGGCGAGCTGGAAGGCGTGCGCCGCGGCGAGCATGCGCGCCTCGTCCCAGTAGTTGCCGACGATCTGCAGCCCCACGGGCCGGCCCCGCGCACCGAAGCCGCACGGGATCGACAGGCCCGGCAATCCCGCGAGGTTGATCGGGATCGTGTAGAGGTCGTCGAGGTACATCTGCACCGGATCGTCCTTCCTCGCGCCGAGGTCGTAGGCGACCGAAGGCGCCGCGGGGCCCGCGATGAGGTCGCACTGCGCGAACGCCTCGGCGAAGTCGCGCGCGATGAGGCGTCGGATGCGCTGCGCCTGCAGGTAGTACGCGTCGTAGTAGCCGTGCGAGAGGACGTAGGTGCCGATCATCACGCGGCGCTTGACCTCCGCGCCGAATCCCTGCGCGCGCGTCTTGGCGTACATGTCGTTCAGGTCGGCGTAGCCCGGCGCGCGGTATCCGTAGCGCACGCCGTCGTAGCGCGCGAGGTTGGACGACGCCTCGGCGGGCGCGATCACGTAATAGACCGGCACCGAGAGGTGCTGGTTGGGCAGGCTCACCTCGACGGTCGTCGCGCCCAGCTTCTTCAGCGCCTCGATCGCCTCGAGGATCGGCCGCGCGACGTCGTCGGCGAGGTCCTTCGTGAAGTACTCGCGCGGCAGCCCGATGCGCAGGCCCTTCGCGCCGCGGGAGAGCGCGGCCGCGTAATCGTCCTTCGGCCGGTCCATGCACGTGGAGTCGCGCGGGTCGAAGCCGGCCATCGCGTCCAGGAGGATGGCGAGGTCCTCGGCGCTCCTCGCCATGGGCCCGCCCTGGTCGAGCGACGAGGCGAAGGCCACCATGCCGTAGCGCGAGACGCGGCCGTAGGTCGGGCGCAGGCCGCTGATCCCGGTGAACGACGCCGGCTGGCGGATCGATCCGCCGGTGTCGGTCCCGGTGGCCGCGGGCGCGAGCCCCGCCGCCACCGCCGCCGCGGAGCCGCCCGAGCTTCCGCCGGGCACGGCCTCCTTCGCCCAGGGGTTGCGCACCGGGCCGAAGTGCGAGGTCTCGTTCGACGAGCCCATCGCGAACTCGTCCATGTTGGTCTTGCCGAGGAGCACGGCGCCCTCGGCGGCGAAGCGCTCGACCACGTGCGCGTCGTAGGGCGCGACCCAGTCCGCGAGCATCCTCGAGCCGCACGTGGTGCGCCAGCCGCGCGCGCAGAAAAGGTCCTTGTGCGCCACGGGAATGCCGGTGAGCGGCGCGGCCTCGCCCGCGGCGATGCGCGCGTCGGCGCTTCGCGCCTGCGCGAGGCTCTTGTCCGGATCCACGGTGATGAAGGCGTTGAGCGCCGGGTTGTGGCGCTCGATGCGCGCGAGGTAGTCGCGCGTGAGCTCGACGGAGGAAAGCCGCTTCTCGCGCAGCTCGCGCGCGAGCTCGGCCAGGGACGCTCGATGCATGGGATTGTGGGCGGCTACTCGATGACCTTCGGCACCAGGTACAGCCCGTCCTCCACGCTCGGCGCTCCGGCCTGGAAGTCGTCGCGGCGGTCGGCCTCGCTCACGCGGTCCTCGCGCAGCCGCTGGCCGACGCTTTCGGGATGGGACATGGGCTCGACGCCGGCGGTATCCACGCTCGCCATGCGCTCGACGAGCGCGAGGATGCCGTTCAGCTCGCGCTCGAGCGCCTGCGCCTCGGCCTCGGCCACCTCGATGCGCGCGAGCCGCGCGATCCGCAAAACCTGATCTCGGGACAACATTCGAAACTCGCTCTAAAGCCCTAATTTGCCGCGAAAAGGGGCTATTATAGGGGCCCGCTTGCCAACGCGCCGGGCGGCCGCTCGAAACCCATTACGGATCAAGATGTTCTCCTTCGTTTCCAAGTATTTTTCCACCGACCTCGCGATCGACCTCGGCACCGCCAACACGCTCATCTACGTTCGCGGGAAAGGGATCGTGCTCGACGAGCCCTCGGTGGTGGCGATCCGCCAGGAAGGCGGGCCGAACGGAAAGAAGACCATCCAGGCGGTGGGCCTCGCGGCCAAGCAGATGCTCGGGCGCACGCCGGGCAACATCACCGCCATCCGGCCGATGAAGGACGGGGTGATCGCGGACTTCACGATCACCGAGCAGATGCTCAAGTACTTCATCAAGAAGATCCACGACAACCAGTGGTTCCGGCCCAGCCCGCGCATCGTGATCTGCGTGCCCTACGGCTCCACGCAGGTCGAGCGCCGCGCGATCAAGGAGAGCGCCATCGGCGCGGGAGCCTCGCAGGTCTTCCTCATCGAGGAGCCGATGGCGGCGGCGATCGGCGCGGACCTGCCGATCGCGGATGCCACCGGCTCGATGGTCGTGGACATCGGCGGCGGCACCACGGAAGTGGGCGTGATCTCCCTGGGCGGCATCGTCTACTCGGCCTCGGTGCGCGTGGGCGGCGACAAGTTCGACGAGGCGATCATCAACTACATCCGCCGCAACTACGGCATGCTCATCGGCGAATCGACCGCGGAGACGATCAAGAAGTCGATCGGCTCCGCCTTCCCCGGCAGCGAGGTGCGCGAGATGGAGGTGAAGGGCCGCAACCTCGCCGAAGGCATCCCACGCTCCTTCACCATCTCGTCGAACGAGATCCTCGAAGCCCTCACCGATCCCCTGAACTCCATCGTCTCCGCCGTGAAGAGCGCCCTCGAGCAGACGCCGCCCGAGCTGGGCGCCGACATCGCGGAGAAGGGCATGGTGCTCACCGGCGGCGGCGCGCTGCTGCGCGAGCTCGACCGGCTCCTCATGGAAGAGACCGGGCTGCCGGTGATCGTCGCCGACGACCCGCTCACCTGCGTCGTGCGCGGCTCGGGACGCGCGCTCGAGGAGATGGACAAACTGGGCACGGTCTTCACGAACGACTGACGCCGTGCGCCGACCGAAGCCCGCCCCTCCGGATGCAATGAGCGGCGGGCTTCTTCGCTTCCGAAGCCCCGCTTGATCCGAGAACCGCCCCCCTTCTTCCATCGCGGACCTTCCCCGCTCGCGCGGCTCACGTTCTTCACCCTCGCTGCCGTCGCGGTGATGATCGCCGACCACCGTTTCCACGCGCTGGAGACGCTGCGCCTCTCGCTCAACGTGCTCGCGCAGCCGCTGCAGGAGGCGGCCGCGATGCCTTCGCGCGGCTTCGCGCGCGCCGCCGATTTCTTCACCACGCAGGCGCAGCTCCTCGAGGAGAACCGCGACCTGCGCGCGAAGCTGCTCGCTCAGTCGGCCGCCGCCCAGGAGTCGCGGCTGCTGCGCGCCGAGCAGGAGCACCTCCTCGGCATGTCGCCCGGAGGCAGCCGCTACGCCGATGGCGGCATCCTCGCGACGGTGCTCTACACCGCGCGCAACCCGTTCACCCGCAAGATCGTCGTGGACAAGGGCCTGAGCCAGGGCATCCGGGCGGGCATGCCGGTCATCGACGGGACGGGGGTCATCGGGCAGGTGACGAGCGTGGGCACCTTCACGAGCGAGGTGACGCTCGTCACGGAGAAGGGCCAGTCGGTCCCGGTCATGCTGGTGAGGAACGGGCTGCGCGCCATCGCCATGGGATCGGGCAAGGACGGCAACATCGAGATCCCCTTCATGCCCGCCTCCGCCGACGTGCAGGAGGGCGACGTGTTCGTGACCTCCGGCATCGACGGGACCTATCCCCCGGGGCTCCTGGTGGCGAAGGTCGCGAGCGTGGAGAAGAACTCGGCGTACATGTTCGCGCGCATCCTCGCGCGGCCCGCGGCCGGCGTGGACAACTACCGCTACGTGATGCTGCTGCCGCTCGCCCCGGCGCCGCCGCGGCCGGAGACGCTCGAGGAGGAATCGCGCAAGCCCGCGCGCGAGCGCCCCGTCCGCAAGGGAGGCCCGCGTGCGTCCCGCTGACCTGACCCCCGTCGCGAGGGATGTGATGAAGGGCCCGGCCGCGCCGGGGCTCATCTTCTTCTCGCTGCTCGCCGCCTATCTCTTCGCGATGCTGCCGTGGTCGGGCACGTGGCTCCTCGCGCGGCCCGACCTCGTGCTGCTCGTGCTGCTCTTCTGGACCCTGCACGAGCCGCGCGCCGCCGGGCAGGGGCTCGCCTTCGCGATCGGCCTGCTCATGGACGTGAGCGACTCGATGCTCCTCGGGCAGCACGCGCTCGCCTACGTCGTCGCCGTGTACGGCGCGCAGGTGCTGCGCGTGCGCATCCTCTCCTTCCACCTGCCCGAGCAGTCGCTGCACGTGCTCGGCCTCGCGATGGTGGCGGCCTGCGTGACGCTGCTGCTGAACGTGCTGCTCGGCGCCGACTTCCCGGGCCTCGCGTATTTCGTCTCGCCGGTGCTCACCGCCGCGCTGTGGGGCCCGGCCACCGCGATCCTCTACGCCCCGGTGGTGCGCCGCCGCCGGGAGGCGCCGCCATGATGCTGGGCCAGGCGCTGCGCGACCCGCGGCGCGAGCTGCGCGTCTTCCGCAACCGGATCATGGTGGCGGTCCTCGCGATCCTCGTGGCCTTCGGCGTGCTGCTCTCGCGATTCGCCTGGCTGCAGGTCGTGCAGAGCGAGTACTACCACACCCTCGCCGAGCAGAACCGCATCTCGGTGGTGCCGGTGGTGCCGAGCCGCGGGCTCATCCTCGACCGCAACGGCCACGTGCTCGCGGCGAACTACTCCGCCTACACGCTCGAGATCACGCCGAGCAAGGTGGCCGACGTCGACCGGGCGATCGACGAGCTCTCGAAGGTGATCGAGGTCTCGCCGCGCGACCGGCGCCGCTTCCGCAAGCTCCAGGAGGAGAGCAAGAACTTCGAGAGCCTGCCGATCCGCACCCGGCTCACCGAGGAGGAGGTCGCGCGCTTCGCCGTGAACCGCTTCCGCTTCCCCGGCTTCGAGATCAAGGCGCGGCTCTTCCGCAGCTATCCCCAGGGCGAGGTGGCCTCCCACGCGATCGGCTACATCGGGCGCATCAACGACGCGGACCTCGAACGCATCCAGGACGCGGGCCTCGCCACCAACTACAAGGGCACCGACCACATCGGCAAGCTGGGGCTCGAGGGCGCCTACGAGAACGAGCTGCACGGCGTGACCGGGAGCGAGCAGGTGGAGATCGACGCGGGCGGGCGCGCCATCCGCTCGCTCTCGCGCACCGAGCCCCAGTCCGGCGACAACCTCGTGGTCACGCTCGACCTCGAGCTGCAGGAGATCGCCGAGGAGGCCTTCGGCGACTACAAGGGCGCGCTGGTCGCCATCGACCCGAGGAACGGCGACGTGCTGGCGCTGGTCTCGAAGCCCGATTTCGATCCCAACCTCTTCGTGGACGGCATCGATCCCCAGAACTGGGACGCCCTCAACAACTCGCCCGACAAGCCGCTCACCGACCGCGCGCTGCGCGGGCAGTACCCGCCCGGCTCGACGATCAAGCCGTTCATGGCGCTCGCCGCCCTCGAGTCGCACCGCCGCTCGCCCTCCTACACCATCCCCGACCCGGGATACTTCACGCTGCCC
Organism: Usitatibacter sp.; assembly: GCA_036377935.1. GTDB lineage: Bacteria > Pseudomonadota > Gammaproteobacteria > Burkholderiales > Usitatibacteraceae > Usitatibacter. The sequence continues at coordinate 6,718 of DASUXK010000316.1, read as the reverse complement.
GGCGTCTCGCACCGCTACCGCGACTGGAAGAAGGGCGGGCACGGGATGGTGGACATGCACAAGGCCATCGTCGTCTCGTGCGACACGTACTTCTACGGGCTCGCGAACGACATGGGCATCGACACGATCCACGACTTCCTCACGCGCTTCGGCTTCGGGGCGCGCACCGGGATCGACATCGAGGGCGAGCTGCCCGGGCTCGCCCCCTCGCAGCAATGGAAGATGCAGCGCTTCAAGCAGAAGTGGTACGCGGGCGACACCGTGAGCGTGGGCATCGGCCAGGGCTACATGCTCGCCACGCCGCTGCAGCTCGCCACCGCCACGGCGACGCTCGCCAACGGCGGCATCCCCGTGCATCCGCACCTGCTCAAGGCGATCCAGGACGCGAAGACCCACGAGGAGCGCGCCTACGCGCCGCCCGAGGCGAACCCGGCGCCGATCGTGAGCCCCGCGAACCTCGCGATCATCCGCGCCGCCATGGCCGACGTGACGAAGCCGGGCGGGACCGCCGCCTCCGCGGGCGCCGGCGCCCCCTATTCCATCGCGGCCAAGACCGGCACGGCGCAGGTGGTCGGCATGAAGCAGGGCGAGCGCTACGACGAGAAGCGCATGAAGCGCGAGCATTGGGACCACGCGCTGCTCATCGCCTTCGCGCCCGCGGACGATCCCAAGCTCGCGCTCGCGATCCTGGTGGAGAACGGCCAGCATGGGGGATCGACGGCGGGCCCGATCGCGCGCACCGTGTTCGACTATTACCTGCTGGGCAAGAAGCCGGCGGCGAAGCCCGCCGCCGCGCCGCCGCCCGCCGGCATCGAGGAACAGGAACATGATTAACCGCGCCTTCGATTTCCTCGCGCGGCGCATCGACGGGCCGCTCATGGCGGCGATCGCGCTCACCGTGTCGCTCGGGCTGGTCGTGGTGTACTCGGCCTCCGGCGGCGGATCCTTCGACCGGGTGCTGAGCCAGGGCCGCAACCTCGCGCTCGCGATGGTCGCGCTGTGGCTCTTCGCGCAGGTGCACCCGCAGACGCTGATGCGCCTCGCGCTCCCCGTCTACCTGGGCGGGCTGGCCCTCCTCGTGAGCGTCGCCTTCTTCGGCGAGGTGCGCAACGGCGCGCGGCGCTGGCTGAACCTCGGCTTCACCACCGTCCAGCCCTCGGAGGTGATGAAGATCGCCGTGCCGATGGCCCTCGCGTGGTTCTTCCATCGCCACGAGGAAGGCGTGCGGTTGCGCGACTTCGCCGTCGCGGGAATCATGATGGCGATCCCGGTGGGGCTCATCGCGCGCCAGCCCGACCTGGGCACGGCGCTGCTCGTGTTCGCCTCGGGCTTCTTCGTGATCTTCCTCGCCGGCCTGTCGTGGCGCGTGCTGGCTTCCATCGTGGCGGCCGGCGCGGCGGCGATCCCCTTCATCTGGCCGATGCTCCACGACTACCAGCGCCAGAGGATCCTCACGCTCATCGATCCCATGCAGGATCCGCTCGGCGCGGGCTACCACATCATCCAGTCGACGATCGCGATCGGCTCGGGGGGCCTGCTCGGCAAGGGCTGGCTCAACGGCACGCAGGCGCAGCTCGACTTCGTGCCCGAGCGCTCGACCGACTTCATCCTCGCGGTGTTCGGCGAGGAGTTCGGGCTGGTGGGCAACGTCGTGCTGATCGCGCTGTACGTGATCATCATCGGGCGCGGCCTCATGATCGCCGCCAACGCCTCGACGGTGTTCGCGCGGCTCGTCGCGGGCGCGATCACGCTCACGTTCTTCACCTACGCCTTCGTGAACATGGGCATGGTGAGCGGCATCCTGCCCGTGGTCGGCGTGCCGCTGCCGATGATCAGCTACGGCGGCACGGCGCTGCTCTCGGTGCTCGCCGGCTTCGGCATCCTGATGTCGATCTCGACCCACAAGCAGCTGGTGTCCAGTTGAGGCGCGCGGCCGCCCTCCTCCTCGCGGCGCTGCTCGCGGCGGCCTGCGGCTCGGCGCCGAAGAAAGGCGCCTACTACGCCGACGACGGCCCGCCCGAGTCGGTGCCCGACGGGCTCGACCAGGTGCCCGACGCCGTGCCGCGCGACGAGGCGTTCAACCGCTTCGCGAACCGGCCCTACACCGTGTTCGGCATGACGTACGTCCCGGTGGTGGACCGCGAGCCGTTCCGGCAGCGCGGCCTCGCCTCGTGGTACGGGCGCAAGTTCCAGGGCCAGAAGACCGCCTCGGGCGAGCCCTACGACATGTTCAAGATGACCGCGGCGCACAAGACGCTGCCGATCCCGAGCTACGCGAAGGTGACCAACCTCGCCAACGGGAAATCGGTGGTGGTGCGCATCAACGATCGCGGCCCGTTCCATTCCAACCGCATCATCGACCTCTCCTACGCCGCGGCCGTGCGCATCGGCATCGCGGCGAAGGGCAGCGGCATGGTGGAGGTGGAGCGCGTGTTCGAGCCGGGCAAGGAAGGCGAGCCCGAGGCGCGGCCCGCGGCGATGCCCGCGCCGGACGCCTCCGCGGCCGCCCCGCAGCCCGTGTTTCCCGACGTGCGCACGCCGGTGGTCGCGCAGGAACGCGGCGAGATCTGGGTCCAGCTCGGCGCCTTCGGGTCGGCGCAGGCGGCCGAAAGCTTCCGCGAGCGCGCGACGCGCGAGCTCTCGTGGAACCTCGAGCCCATCCGCGTCGTCACCGGAGAGGGCCTGAACCGCGTGCGCCTCGGCCCGTACCGCAACCGCGAGGAGGCGGAGGCGATCGCCGCGAAGGTGCGCGAGTCCCTGGGCTACGCGCCGTCGATCATCCAGAGATAGAACCGCAACGGAAGCACCGCAATGAAGAAATTGCTCGCGGCATGGCTCGCATGCCTCGCCTTCTCCGCATCCGCCCAGCTCCCCTCGATCACGCCGCCGCCGATCGCCGCGCGCGCGTGGATCCTCGTCGACGCCCTGAGCGGGCAGACGCTCGCCGCCTCGGCGGCCGACGACCGCTTCGAGCCCGCCTCGCTCACCAAGCTCATGACCGCTTACGTGGCGTTCGACGCGCTGCGCGACGGCGAGATCGCCGAGGACAAGATGGTCACGCCGTCGCAAGCGGCCGCGAAGGCGGGCGGGTCGCGCATGTTCCTCGAGGCCGGCAAGCCCGTCGCGGTCCGCGACCTGCTGCGCGGGCTCGTCGTCGACTCGGCCAACGACGCCGCGATCGCGCTCGCCGAGGCGGTCGCGGGCAGCGAGAAGGCGTTCGTCGCGCGCATGAACCGCGAGGCCGCGCGCCTCGGGCTCGAGGACACGCACTTCGCGAACGCGAGCGGCGCGCCCATACCGGGGCACTACGCCTGCGCCAGGGACCTCGCGACGCTCACGCTCGCGCTGATGCGCGATTTCCCCGATCGCTACGCGCTGTACGCCGAGAAGGAGTTCACGTATCACGGCATCCGCCAGGCCAACCCCAACCGCCTGCTGTGGGCCGATTCCGCGATCGACGGCGCGCAGGCGGGGTGGACCGAGGCGGCGGGCTACGGGATCGTCGCCTCGGCGAAGCGCGGCGCGCGGCGGCTGGTGGCGGTCGTCCTCGGCGCGCAGTCCGAGGGCCTGCGCACCGCCGAGACGCAGAAGCTCCTCAAGTTCGGCTACCAGGCGTACGAGACGCGCCGCGTCTACGCCAAGGGCAAGCCCGTCGCCGAGCCCGCGATCTACAAGGGGACGCGATCCCGCGTGCCGATCGGCTTCCTGCACGACGTGTGGCTCACGCTCCCGCGCGGCCGTTTCGAAGGCATCGAGGCCGTGCTCGACACGCGCCAGCCCTTCGTCGCGCCGCTTGCCGCGGGGGAGAAAGCGGGGATAATGAAGCTGATGCGCGACGGCGCGCCGGTGGCGCAGTTCCCGGTGGTCGCCCTCGAGGACGTGCCGGTCGCCGGCTTCCTGTCGCGCGGCTGGGACACCCTCCGACTGATGGTCCATCCGACCCCATGACCGCACCCATCGCGCACTTCAACGGCGAGCTGCTGCCGCTCGACCGCATCCACGTCTCCCCCCTCGACCGCGGCTTCATCTTCGGCGACGGCGTCTACGAGGTGATCCCCGTCTACGAGGGCCGCATGCTGCGCGGCCGCGAGCACTTCGAGCGGCTGCAGCGCTCGATGGACGAGATCGGCCTCGCCAACCCGCACACCGTGGACGAATGGATCGCGATCACGCGGGCGCTCCTCGCGCACCATCCGGGCGACCGGTCGGTGTACATCCAGGTGACGCGCGGCGTGCCGCCGAAGCGCGACCATGCGATCCCGAAGGGCCTCGCGCCCACCGTCTTCATGATGTGCCAGCCGCTCGTCACGCCGTCGAAGGAGGCGGTGGAGAACGGCGTGGCGTGCGTGACCTCGCCCGACTTCCGCTGGGAGAAGTGCCACATCAAGTCGACCTCGCTCCTCGGCAACGTGCTCGCCCGGCAGATCTCGGTGGACGCGGGGGCGACGGAGACGATCCTGCTGCGCGACGGCTTCGTGACCGAGGCCTCGTCGTCGAACGTGTTCGTGGTGCGCGGGGGCGTGGTGGCCGCGCCGCCGCGCGACCACCTGATCCTGCTCGGCATCACCTACGACCTCGTCACGCGGCTCGCCGAGGAAGGCCGCGTCGCGCTCGAGATCCGGCCGGTGCCGGAGGCGGAGCTGCGCACGGCCGACGAGATCTGGCTCACCTCCTCCACCAAGGAAGTGCTCGCGGTCACCACGCTCGACGGCAAGCCCGTGGGCACGGGCAAGCCCGGCCCCGTCTTCCGGCGCATGCACGCCCTCTACCAGGACTACAAGCGCCGGCTGGCGGCCACGGCGGGCGCCCCCGCTTGAAGCGGGGGCCGGCCGGCGCCATGTTCCATCTCATGCACACGCCGCCCATGAATTCCCCCGAGAACCCGCCCTCGCTCCTCACCTTTCCCTGCGTCTTCCCCATGAAGGTGATGGGGCGGCGCGAGGACGGGTTCGCGCAGGTCGTCTCCGAGATCGTCATGCGCCACGCGCAGGACTTCCGCCCGGACACGATCGAGATGCGCTCCTCGAAGAACGCCCGCTACCTCTCGCTCACCGTGGTGATCAACGCCCGCTCGCGCGAGCAGCTCGACGCGCTCTATTCGGAGCTCTCGCGCCACCCCATGGTGATCATGGTGCTGTGAGGGTCCGCGCGCTCGGCCGCGTCGCCTACGAGCCGACGTGGCGCGCGATGCAGGCGCTCACGCGCGCTCGCGGCGAGGCTGCGCCCGACGAGCTCTGGCTCCTCGAGCACCCGCCCGTCTACACCCTGGGCCTCGCCGCGCGCCGCGAGCACGTCCTCGCTCCCGGCGCCATTCCCGTGGTCGCCACCGATCGCGGCGGGCAGGTGACGTACCACGGGCCCGGGCAGGTGGTCGCCTATGCCATGCTCGACCTTCGCCGGCGCTCGCTCGGCGTGAAGGAGATGGTGCGACGGCTCGAGCAGTCCGCGATCGACGTCCTCGCGGGCTACGGCATCCCGGGCGAGCGCCGCGCGGGGATGCCGGGCGTGTACGTCGGGGGCGCGAAGATCGCCGCGGTGGGGCTGCGCGTCGCGCGCGGCTGCAGCTACCACGGGCTCTCGCTCAACGTCGACCTCGACCTCGAGCCCTTCTCGCGCATCGACCCCTGCGGCTATCCCGGCCTCGCGTGCACGCGCCTCGCCGACCTCGGGGTCCGTGATAGCATTGACGCAGTGCAGCAAAAGCTTTCGGAGTGCCTGGAGCGATGCCTGAACGCGACGACGTGAAGCTGCAAAGCAAGCGCGAGCTGAAGACGGCCCGCATCCCGATCAAGGTCGTGCAGCCGGCCGAGCCGCTGCGCAAGCCCGAATGGATCCGCGTGCGCGCGGGCGGCGGCGAGCGCTTCCACGAGATCAAGCGCATCCTGCGCGAGGCGAAGCTGCACACCGTGTGCGAGGAAGCCTCGTGCCCGAACATCGGCGAGTGCTTCGGCCACGGCACCGCGACCTTCATGATCATGGGCGACCTGTGCACCCGGCGCTGCCCGTTCTGCGACGTGGCCCACGGCCGCCCCCAGCCGCTCGACACGGAGGAGCCGCGCCACCTCGCCGAGACCATCGCGGCGATGAAGCTCGCCTACGTGGTGATCACGAGCGTGGACCGCGACGACCTGAAGGACGGCGGCGCGGGCCATTTCGTCGAATGCATCCGCGCGGTGCGCTCGCTCTCGCCCGCGACCCGCATCGAGATCCTCACGCCCGATTTCCGCGGCCGCATGGAGCGCGCGCTGGAGATCCTCGCCGCCGCGCCGCCCGACGTGATGAACCACAACCTCGAGACGGTGCCGCGCCTCTACCGCGAGGCGCGTCCCGGCTCGGATTACGCGTGGTCGCTCAAGCTGCTGGAGCGCTTCAAGGCACAGGTGCCGGACGTGCCGACCAAGAGCGGCCTGATGGTCGGCCTGGGCGAGACCGACGAGGAGATCCTGGACGTGATGCGCGACATGCGCGCGCACGGCATCGAGATGCTGACCATCGGGCAGTACCTCGCGCCGTCCACCTCGCACCTGCCGGTGGCGCGCTACGTCCATCCGGACACGTTCCGCATGTTCGAGGCCGAGGCCGCGCGGATGGGCTTCAGCCACGCGGCCGTCGGCCCGCTGGTGCGCAGTTCCTACCACGCCGACCAGCAGGCGCACGCGGCGGGGGTGGGGGCCTGAGGCTTGTCATCCCGGCCTCGAGCCGGGATCCAGGCGGCGCC
>DASUXK010000315.1:0-10738 GCA_036377935.1 Usitatibacter sp. | reverse complement strand
TCCCTGCCTGATGGTGTTGAGCGGCGGCTAGTCCGTCCGCTCAAACACCGTTCCCGCTGCCCGCAATTGCGCTACTGCCCACTGATGTAGTGCTCCAACTGCTCGATCGTGAAATCCTGGTCCGCGATGATGTCGCCCACGATGTCGCGGATCGAGACCATTCCCACCACGCGCCCCTCGTCGACCACCGGAAGGTGGCGGATCTGCTTCTCGACCATCAGCGCCATGCACTCGCGCTCCTTGGTGCGCGGGCTCACGCACACGACGTTCGAGGTCATGATCTCCTCGACGCGCGTGGAGACCGCCGCGCGGCCCTGCAGGATCACCTTCCGCGTGTAGTCGCGCTCGGAGAGGATGCCGGCGAGGCGGTTGCCGCTCATCACGATGGCGGCTCCCACGTCCTCGGCGGCGAGGACCTTGATCGCCTCGAGCACGGACATCTCGGGCGTCACGGTGACGATGCGGGCGGGCTTGGCTTTGAGAAGTTCGGCGACGGTCTTCATTTCAGCCTCCTCACGGGACGGGTCACATGTTGGGGTAGTTGGGGCCTCCACCCCCCTCGGGCACCACCCATTCGATGTTCTGCGTCGGGTCCTTGATGTCGCAGGTCTTGCAGTGGACGCAGTTCGCCGCATTGATCTGCAGCCGGGTCTCGCCCCCTTCGGTCACGAATTCGTACACCCCTGCGGGACAGTAGCGCGACTCCGGACCGGCGTAAACGGGAAGGTTGACCGTGGTCGGGATGGCGGGGTCCTTCAGGCGCAGGTGGGCCGGCTGGTCCTCCTCGTGGCTGGTGTTCGAGACGAACACCGACGAGAGTCGGTCGAAGGTGAGCACGCCGTCGGGCTTCGGGTAGGCGATGGGCACCGCCTTTTCCTTCGGCGCGAGCGTCTCGTGGTCCGCGCGGTGGTGGGCGAGCGTCCACGGCGCCTTTCCCCGGAAGAGCACCTGGTCGATGCCGACCATGAGCGTGCCGGTGTACAGGCCCTTCGCCATCCACGGCTTGAAATTGCGCGCGCGGTGCAGCTCCTCGTGCAGCCAGCTCTTCCCGAAGGCGCGGGGATAGGCCTCGAGCTCGTCGTGCTCGCGCCCGGCGCCCAGCGCCTCGAAGGCCGCCTCGGCCGCGAGCATCCCGGACTTGATCGCGGCGTGCGTGCCCTTGATGCGCGAGGCGTTGAGGAAGCCCGCGTCGTCGCCCACCAGCACGCCGCCGGGAAAGACCAGCTTGGGCAGCGACTGCAGGCCGCCGGCCGCGATCGCCCGCGCGCCGTAGGAAATGCGCCGCCCGCCCTCGAAGAAGCCGCCGATGGCAGGATGCGTCTTGTAGCGCTGGAACTCCTCGAAGGGGCTGAGATACGGGTTGCGGTAACCGAGCCCCACCACGAAGCCCACCGCCACCTGGCCCCCGGCCATGTGATAGAGGAAAGATCCGCCGTACGTATCGGGATCGAGCGGCCAGCCCGCGGTGTGCACGACGAGCCCCGGGACGTGCTTGCCCGGCGCCACTTCCCACAGCTCCTTCACGCCGATGCCGTAGACCTGCGGGTCGCGGCCTTCGCGCAGGCGATAGCGCTCCTGCAGCCGCTTGCCGAGGTGCCCGCGCGCCCCTTCCGCGAAAAAGGTGTACTTCGTATGCAGCTCGATGCCGGGCTGGTAGCGCGCCGTCTTTTCGCCGTTCTTGCCGATGCCCATGTCGCCGGTGGCGACACCCCGCACCTTGCCGTCCTCGGTGAAGAGCACCTCGGCCGCGGCGAAACCCGCGTAGATCTCCACGCCCAGCGCCTCGGCCTGCTGCCCCAGCCAGCGGCACACGTTGCCCAGGCTCGCGATGTAGTTGCCCTCGTTGCGGAAGCATGCGGGCAGCAGCGCATGCGGCACCTTCCAGGATCCGCCTTCGGTGAGGAAGAGGAAGCGGTCCTCGGCGACGGGCTGGTCGAGGGGCGCGCCCTGCGACTTCCATTCGGGAAAGAGCTCGGCGAGCGCGACGGGATCGATGACCGCGCCGGAGAGGATGTGCGCGCCGACCTCCGAGCCCTTCTCGAGGACGCACACGGAGACTTCCTTGCCCGAAGCGGCGGCGAGCTGCTTCAGGCGGATGGCGGCGGACAGGCCGGAAGGGCCGGCGCCCACGACGACGACGTCGTAGGCCATCGATTCGCGTTCGGACATGGGGCGGGAACTTTCGCCGGGCGGCGAGGGGTCGCAGGCAATGGCAGTATGAGCGAAATTATAGCGAACCATGCCCGAGACCCTTCACATCGTCTGTCCCGGCTGCGGCGCCACCAACCGCGTCGACCGCGGCCGCCTCGCGGAGGCGAAATGCGGCCGCTGCAAGCAGCCGCTCTTCACCGGCCACCCGGTCGCGCTCGACGCGGCGGGCTTCGATCGCCAGGTGAATGGCAGCGGGATTCCGGTGGTCGTGGATTTCTGGGCGGCGTGGTGCGGCCCGTGCGGGATGATGGCGCCGGCCTACGAGCAGGCCGCGCGGCGGCTGGAGCCGCGCGTGCGCCTGGCGAAGCTGGATACCGAGGCTGCGCCCGAGATCGCCGCGCGCTTCGGAATCCGCGGCATCCCGACGATGATCGCGTTCCGCGACGGGCGCGAGGTGGCGCGGCAGTCGGGCGCGATCACCGATCCGGCCGCGCTCGCCGCCTGGATCGAGGCGAACGCGCTTCCCCGCGCCTAGCGATCGGCCTCGACCACGCCGAACTGCGCTTCGGTGCGGGCATAGAAGGCGTTCACCTTCGCCTCGCGCACCGCCGCGAGGATGCGCTCGGCGTCCTCGTCGGTCACGATGAACTCGACCTCGACGGTGAGGTCGCCCGCGAGCTCGAAGAACTTCGACTCGTGCATCACGCCGTGGCGGCCGAAGCCCGCCATCGCCTTGAAGGCGGTGCCGCCGTGGATGCCGAGGCGCCTGGCCTGGTCCAGCAGCCATTCGTAGAACAGCACGCCGTGGACCTTGCGGTTCTCGTGCGTGTAGAAGCGCAGGTACGTTCCCTTCATGGCGACCTCCCTCCGAGCATGAGGTGCGCGAGGTAGATGCCGGCGAGCGTCATGGCGATGGAGCCCGCCACGTGGAGCACGACGAGCGCCGCCGTCCACTCGTACTGCCCGCGGGTGAAGAGCGTGGTCGCTTCCGCCGAAAAGGTCGAGAACGTCGTGAGCCCGCCGAGAAAGCCGGTGGTCACGAGCAGCCGGATCTCCGGGGCGACCGCGTCGAATTGCGCGAGGACCGCCATCGCGATGCCCATCAGCCAGCCGCCGAGGAGGTTCGCGGTGAGCGTGCCGAGGGGCAGGGTGGGGAAGAGCGGATTGAGGAGCGCGCCGAGCCCCCAGCGCAGCCACGCGCCCACCGCCGCTCCCGCTCCCACCGCCACGAACGACTGCATCATCGATCCTCCGCGCACCAGCGGTTGAGCACGGCGCGCGCTTCCATCGCGATCTCGCTCGCGGTGAGCCCCACGGGGCCCACGCCGCGCGCGACGCACGCGTCCGCCGCCGCGCCATGCAGGCACACGCCGTACTGCAGCGCGTGCCACGCTTCCATTCCCTGCCCCAGCAACGCGCCGATGATACCGGCGAGCACGTCGCCGCTGCCGGCGGTCGCAAGCCCGGGATTGCCCGTCGCGTTCACGGACCATGGCCCGTCGGGCGAGGCGCAGATGCTGCCCGCGCCCTTGAGCACCACGTGCGCGTGGAAGCGGCTTGCGAGCGCCTGCGCCGCGGCGAGGCGGTCGTCCTGCACCTGCGCCGTTTCCATGCCGAGCAGGCGGCCGGCTTCGGCGGGATGCGGGGTGAGGATCGTCGCGGCCTTGCGCTTGCCGATCAACGCGCGCTGCAGCGCCTCGTCATAGGCGATCGCGTTGAGCGCATCGGCATCCAGGACCAGCGGCACCGGGCGTGCGAGGATCTCGGGAAGGATCGTGCGCTCGAATGCGGAGCGCGAGGTGGCCGAGGGCGAGCGCCCGGCGCCGGGGCCGGCGACGACGACGTCCGCCGCGCTCGCCTCGTCGATGCCGCGCAGCATCAGCTCGGGATGCACGATGTCGATCGTCGGCGCATCGCTTCCGAGCAGCGCCACGATCACGCGGCCCGCGCCGGCGAGGAGGGCCGCGCGGCCGGCGAGCAGCGCCGCGCCCACCATCCCGCGGTTGCCGCCGATCACCGCGACCGTGCCGAAATCGCCCTTGTGCGAGTTCAGCCTTCGCGGGGCGAGCCATGGGGCCACGAGCGCAGGCGTGAGGAGGAAGCCGTGCGCCTCTCGCAGCACCTCCTCGCCCGTGCCGAGATCGTCGCACTCGACGATGCCGCAATGGTCGGGACCGTCGGCCGTGTGGAGCCCGACCTTGTGCGCGATGAACGTGATCGTGCGTGCCGCCCGCACCGCCGCTCCCCTCACGCGGCCCGTGGCGCTGTCGAGGCCGCTCGGCACGTCGATCGCGAGCACGGGTGCGCCGCACGCATCGATGCGCTCGATGAGGGCGCGCAACGGCGCATCCACGTCGCGGGCGAGGCCGATCCCGAGGAGCCCGTCCACGACGAGCGCCGGCGCGAGGTCCGCGGGCCACTCGCGCGCGATGCGCCCGCCGCCCGATGCGAAGGCCGCGCGCGCCTCGCGGGCTTGCGGCGCTTTCGGCGGCGCGTCGGACGCTTCCAGCACCACGACGCGATGGAACGTTTCGCGCAGGGCGTCCGCCGCCACCCACGCGTCGCCGCCGTTGTTGCCCGGCCCCGCGACGACGAGGATCGGCGCGCCGGAGTCCACGGCGAGGCGTCGCGCCGCATCGGCCACCGCGCGGCCGGCGCGCAGCATGAGGCTCGGTTGGCCTTCGCCCGCGAAGCGCCCCTCGACCGCGCGCAGCGCCTCGCTCGTGAGGAGGGGCTGCGGCGCCACGGCCCGCGCGGCTACGGCCATGCGGCGGCCGCCGCGGGAAGGCTCGCCGCCGCGTCGGGCACGAGGACCGTGTCGGCGGCCTGCGGCAGCATGTCCGGATAATCGCGGCTGTAGTGCAGGCCGCGGCTTTCCTTGCGCGCGAGCGCCGAGCGCACGATGAGCTCGGCGGTGAGCACGAGGTTGCGCAGCTCGATGAGGTCGTTGGAGACGCGGAAGTTGGCGTAGAACTCCTGGATCTCCTCCTGCAGGAGCTGGATGCGATGGCGCGCACGCTCCAGGCGCTTCGTGGTGCGCACGATGCCGACGTAGTTCCACATCGTGCGGCGCAGCTCGTCCCAGTTGTGCGAGATCACCACTTCCTCGTCGGCGTCCGTCACGCGGCTCTCGTCCCAGGCGGGGAGGGCCGGCACGGCGGTCCCGGGCTGCGCGAGGATGTCCGCCGCGGCCGATTCCGAGAACACGAGGCATTCGAGGAGCGAGTTCGAGGCGAGCCGGTTCGCGCCGTGCAGACCCGTGCACGCGACTTCGCCCAGCGCGTAGAGGTGCGGCACGTTGGTGCGCCCGCGCAGGTCCGTCACGAGGCCGCCGCACGTGTAGTGCGCCGCGGGCACGACGGGGATGCGGTCCTTCGTGATGTCGATGCCGAACTCGAGGCAGCGCGCGTGGATGTTCGGGAAGTGCGCCTTGATGAAGTCGGCGCCCTTGTGGCGGATATCGAGGTATACGCAATCGATGCCGTGCTTCTTGATCTCGAAGTCGATGGCGCGGGCGACGATGTCGCGCGGCGCGAGCTCGGCGCGCGGGTCGTGGCGCGGCATGAAGCGCTCGCCGTCGGGAAGCTGGAGGAGGCCGCCTTCACCGCGCACCGCTTCCGAGATGAGGAACGACTTCGCGTGCGGATGGAAGAGGCAGGTCGGGTGGAACTGGATGAACTCCATGTTCGCCACGCTCGCTCCGGCGCGCCATCCCATCGCGAGTCCGTCCCCGGTCGCGGTGTCCGGGTTGGTCGTGTAGAGGTAGACCTTGCCCGTGCCGCCCGTGGCGAGGATCGTGAAGCGCGCGCCGATCGTCTCCACGCGCCCCCCACGAATATCGAGGACGTACGCCCCCAACGCGCGGTTCGGCCCCGGCACCGCCGCCTTGCGCGAGGTGACGAGGTCAACGGCGATGTGCCACTCCAGCACGTCGATGTTCGGATGGGATTTCACCTGCCCGACGAGCGTCTTCTGCACCGCGCGCCCGGTGGCATCGGCCGCATGGACGATGCGCCGGTGGCTGTGGCCGCCCTCGCGCGTGAGGTGCAGCTCGTCCTGGTTGCCCTCGTCGCGCGTGAACGGGACGCCCTGCTCGACCAGCCATTCCACGGCGCAGCGGCCGCGCTCGACGACGAAGCGAACGGCATCCTCGTGGCAGAGTCCCGCACCGGCCACCAGCGTGTCGCGGATGTGGTCGTCGATGGAATCGGAGCCCTCCATCACGGCGGCGATCCCGCCCTGGGCCCAGCTCGAGGCGCCGTCCAGCAGCTCGTGCTTGGTCACGAGGGCCACGCGGAGCCTTTCGGCGAGCCGGAGCGCGGCGGACATGCCGGCCAGACCACTGCCAATCACCAGAACGTCGTAATTCTTCAATGGGGGAGGGTCAAGATGGAGCAGTGGAAAGCCGGCGTTTGTGGGGAAAAGCCCTACAAGCTCAGGAACTATTTTCCTACGCCCCTGTCTTCATCCCCATGACCTGGAAATGCGCGCCAAAGGAATGAAAAATTTGAGCTTTATAATACCCCAGGAGGTCAAGAAGCCCTTCGTGGCGCCGATCCCCCAATCCGGCCTCGCAGCGGGGGGCCCGGGTCCCGGAAGAACACTTACACAAGGCCGCATGAGCGACAGGGAAGTCGACCAGCAGCTGGTCGAGCGCGCGCAGAGAGGGGAGAAGCAGGCGTTCGAGCTCCTGGTGCTCAAGTACCAGAGGAAGCTCGAGCGGTTGCTGTCGCGCGTGATCCGCGACCCGGCCGAGATCGAGGACGTGGCCCAGGAAGCCTTCATCAAGGCCTACCGGGCGCTGCCCAACTTCCGCGGCGACAGCGCGTTCTACACCTGGCTCTACCGCATCGGCATCAACACGGCGAAGAACTACCTCATCGCCCTGGGACGCCGCGCGCCGACCTCCACCGAGTTCGACAGCGAGGAAGCGGAAAGCTTCGAGGACGCCGCGGGCCTGCGCGACATCAACACGCCCGAGAGCGAGCTCGCGAGCAAGCAGATCGCCCAGACCGTGAACGACGCCATCGCCGCGCTCCCCGAGGAGCTGCGCACGGCGATCACGCTGCGCGAGCTGGACGGTCTCTCCTACGAGGAGATCGCGCAGATCATGAATTGCCCGATCGGCACCGTCCGGTCGAGGATCTTCCGGGCCCGCGAGGCGGTGGCGGAGAAGCTGCGGCCGCAGCTCGGAACGACAAAGGACAAGCGCTGGTAACAACGACACACGGGGCAGCAACCCCTCGAGCAGCCAGAAGGCCCGCACCCAAGAGTGAGGCCCTAGTGAACAGGAGCAGGAAATGACACAGGAAATCTCCTCGCTGATGGATGGCGAGATGGAAGGCCGCGAGGCCGATGCGGCGCTGCGCGCGTGTTGCGCCGACGAGGACCGGAAGCGCACCTGGTACCTCTACCACGCGATCGGCGAGGCCATGCGCGGGCGCGCCCCCTCGAGCCTCGAGGTGCCGGGCGGCGTGTTCGAGAAGCTGAAGGCGGAGCCCACGGTGCTCGCGCCGCGCAAGCGCCTGCCCGTCTCGTTCGTGCGCGTCGCGCTCGCCGCGGCCGCCTCGGTCGCGACGGTCGGCGTGGTGGGCTGGATCGGCTCGCAGGGCGGCAGCCCCGCGCCGGTGCCGGTTCCGGTGGTCGCGAAGAACGTGGCCGCGCCCGCCACGGCGATCCAGCCGGTGGCGAGCACGACCACGATCGTGCCCGCGCCCGCGGTGAGCGTCCGGGAATACCTGATCGCGCATCGCCAGGTGGCCTCGCCGGACATCTACCCGGTCACCAATACCGCGCCGGCTCGATGAGCCGCGCGCTGGCGCTCGCGCGCGGCGCCCGCTGGGTGCCCGCGCTCATGGTGGGATTCGCCTGCGGCGCCTACGCGGGTCCCCCCGGCGACGCCCTGGGCTGGCTGCAGCGCGCGGCGCAAGCCGCGCGCAACGCTTCGTACGTGGGCACCTTCGTGCACACGAACGGGGAGCGGATGTCGACCATCCGCATCACGCACGTGAACGACGGCGGCGAGGAGCACGAGCGCATCGAGGCGCTCGACGGCCCGCCGTACGAGATCGTGCGGCGCGACGACGAGATGTTCTGCTACTACCCGGACGCGAAGACCGTGCGGCTGGACCGCCGCGTCAACGCGCGCTTCTTCCCGTCGCTCTTCCGGGCGCCCGCCGAGGTCATCGGGCAGAGCTACGACGTGAAGCTCGGCAACGTGGAGCACGTGCTGGGCTACGACTGCCGCTGGATCCTGCTCGACCCGCGCGACGGCCAGCGCTTTCCCGAGCGCCTGTGCTCGGAGGTGGGGACCGGCCTCGTGGTGCGGGCGAAGACGCTGAGCCTGCAGGGGCAGGTGATCGAGCAGTACACCTTCACCGACCTCAAGCTCGGGCCGCACGTGGCGCGCCGCGACGTGAAGTCGATCTTCGAGGCGCGCGTGAAGCAGTGGATCACCGATGCGCAGCCGCGCGAGGAGGCGAAGGGCGTGGACACCGGATGGACGGTGGACAAGCTGCCCTCCGGGTTCCGCAAGGTCACGGAGCTGCGCCGCACGCTGCCCGGGCGCCCGCACCCGGTCTCGCAGCTCATCTACAGCGACGGGATCGCGAGCCTCTCGGTGTTCGTCGAGCCCAACGGCGCGCCGACGCGAACCACGGAGAGCTCGAGCCAGGACGGCACGACCACGTTCTTCGCGCGCCCCATGGGCGAGCAGCTCGTGACGGTCCTGGGCGAGGTGCCCCTCGCCACCGCCGAGCAGGTGGCGGCGAGCGTCGCCCACCGGCCCTGAGAATTCCGTACCATTCCGGCCTCTGGAAATTCTTTCTTCCATCCCCATCTCAGGCGGGAATGGCGGCCCCGGCCGCATCCATATAACGACAGGATCGAGACCATGAACCGACCGCAGGCCTTGCTCGTCAGCGCACTCCTCGCCTTCGGCATCGGCGCCGCCCAGGCGCAGGCGCCGGCGCGCACCGCCAACCCGCACAACACGCCGAGCACGCCGGGCGCCCAGGCGCAGGTGCTGCCCGATTTCGCCGACCTCGTGGAGAAGTACGGCCCGGCGGTCGTCAACATCAATACCGAGACGCGCCGGCCGCGCCAGCAGGCGATTCCCGGCCTGTCCGAGGACGATCCGTTCTACGAGTTCTTCAAGCGCTTCATGCCGCCCGAGCAGCGCCCGCAGCCCGGCGACCAGGACAAGGCGCCGAAGGGCCCGCTGCGTCCCTACGGCCTGGGCTCGGGTTTCATCGTCTCGCCCGACGGCTACATCGTGACCAACGCGCACGTCGTGGAGAACGCCGAGGAGATCAAGGTGCGCTTCACCGACAAGCGCGAGCTCAAGGCGAAGGTCGTGGGCGTGGATACCCGCAGCGACGTGGCGGTGATCAAGGTCGAGGCGAGCAACCTGCCCACCGTGAAGATCGGCGATTCCAACAAGCTGCGCACCGGCGAATGGGTGATCGCGATCGGGTCGCCCTACGGCTTCGCGAACACCGTCACCGCGGGCATCGTGAGCGCCACGAGCCGCGAGAACCTCTCGACCGATCCCAACATGGACGCCGTGCCGTTCATCCAGACCGACGTCGCGGTGAACCCCGGCAACTCCGGCGGCCCGCTCATGAACATGCACGGCGAGGTGATCGGCATCAACTCGCAGATCTTCTCGCGCACCGGCGCCTTCGCGGGCATCTCCTTCGCGATCCCGATCGACTACGCCTACGGCGTGGCCGAGCAGCTCATGAAGAGCGGCCACGTCACGCGCGGGCGCATCGGCGTGGGCATCGTGAACGTGAACCGCGACCTCGCCGAGAGCCTGGGCCTGGGCAAGGCGCAGGGCGCCGCGGTGCTGAACGTCGAGGAAGGCTCCCCGGCCGCGAAGGCCGGCCTCGAGGCGGGCGACGTGATCCTCAAGATCGACGGGCGCCCGATCGAGGGCTCTTCCGACCTCTCGCGCACGATCCGCGGCATGAAGCCGGGCAGCAAGGTGCGCCTCACCGTGTGGCACGACGGCAAGTCGCGCGACACGACGCTCGCCGTCGCCGAGTTCAAGGACCAGGAGGAGGCCGGGAAGACGAGCGGCACCCCGAAGAAGCCCGAGGCGGCGAAGCCCGGCAAGCTCGGGCTGGCGGTGGTCGACATCCCGGCCGAGCAGAAGAAGGCGCTCAAGCTGCCGGGCGGCGTGGCGGTGGAAGCGGCCGAGGGCCCCGCGGCCGCGGCCGGCGTCCAGCCCGGCGACGTGATCCTGCGTGTGAACAACACCGACATCCCGAACGTGGCCGCCTTCAAGGAGGCGCTCTCGAAGCTCGACCCGAAGAAGCCGGTCGCGCTCCTGGTGCGCAACGAGCAGGGGGCGCGCTTCGCGATCATCCGTCCGGACGCCGAGTGAGGGGATGGTCCCCAAGCTCACCGTCCTCGCGCGCGAGTACTGCCATTTGTGCGCCGAGCTGGTCGAGGAGCTGAAGCGGTTCCAGGAGCGCTACACGTTCGAGATCGAGGTCGTGGACGTGGACCGCCATCCGAAGCTGGAGGAGAAGTGGGGCGACAAGGTTCCGGTGCTCCTCGACGGAGAGCGCGAGATCTGCCA
>DASUXK010000314.1:0-2962 GCA_036377935.1 Usitatibacter sp. | reverse complement strand
TGTGTGGCAGGAGGTGGGACGCACCAAGGCGATCGCGTTCGAGGTGCTCGACGTGGGCCAGCCCGAGGGACGCACGATCGTCGCGCGGCTCGGCGTGCGGACCGTCCCCGCCACCGTGATCGACGGCACGCTCGCGAGCGTGGGCGTCCCGTCCCTGGGCGAGGCTTCGGCGCTCGTCGCCGCGGCACCCGATCGCGACTCGAGCGCCGACGATTCGCACTACGTCGGGCTCACGCTGGTCGCGACGAGCGCGTGGGCGATCGCTTCCTCCGCGCTCTACCTCGCCATCGCGGGCATCGCGCTCGTGGCGGGCGGCGGCTTCGTGGGCGACGCGCCCTGGCGCCCCTCCGCGATCCACGCCTTCGGACTCGGCTTCGCCGTGTTCGCGATCTTCGGGCTCGGAGAGCACCTGCTGCCGCGCTTCACCGGTGCGCCGATCCGCGGCGGATGGCTCGCCTGGACGCAGCTTGCCCTCGCGCACGCGGGCGTGCTCGCGATGATCGTCGGCTTCGCCTTCGATGGGCGCGCGCTCGTGATCGCGGGCGGCTTTCTGGCGTGGATCGCCTTCACGATCTTCACCGCGCGCCTGCTCCCCGTGCTCCGCCACGGCAAATGGGGTCGGATTCCTTTTTCGTCCGCGAGCGACGCGCCGGACCTCTAGCGTGAGGAGTGGATCGTCCTGCCCGCGCGAATCGTGTAGCGCACGCGCGAGAACGCGGTGACGTCCAAGGCCGGATCGCCCGCGAGCACGACGAGATCCGCTTCTTCTCCCGCGGCGACGCGCCCGCGACGGCCCGCATCTCCGAAGCGCCGCGCCGGATTCGTGGTGAGCGACGCGAGGATCGCGCGGTAATCCATGCCCGCGCGCGCCATGAGGCGGTACTCCTCCTCCGTATCGTAGGCGTCGGTGTAGCCTACGTCGGTGCCGAAGAGGATCTCGCCGCCCGACGCCGCGAACGCGTGCACCTGCGCGACGGCGTCGTCCATCAGCTTGCGCGAGACGTCGGGTGGCAGGCCCTCCCTCCTCGCATCCACATCGAAGAGCGTGAGCGTCGGCGTGAGCGCCATGTGCGCGGCCTTCATGCGGCCGAGGAGCGCCGGCCCCCACGGTCCGGCCTGGGGCGCGGGATGGGCGAGGACATCGACCCCGCTATCGAGCGCGACCTCGAGGCCCTCGAGGTTCGACGGGTGCGCGAACGCGGGCTTGCCGGCGCGGTGCGCCTCCGCCACCACCGCGCGCGCGATCGGCCGCGGCATCGGCACGATGCGGCGAAACCCGAAGGAGGCGGCGAAGATCTTCACGCCGTCGGCGCCTTCCTTCAGCTCCCGGCGCGCCCGCTCGGCGGCCTCCTCCGGACTCTTCACCTCGTCCGAGGGAAGCCGGTACTTCGCGAAGAAGTCCTTCACGTAGACGGGCGTGCCGCCTTCGGGGAAGAACGGATCGCCGACGGTGAGGATGCGCGGGCCCACGATCTCGCCGCTCGCGATGCGCCGGCGGATCACCTGCACGTTGCTCCACGAGGACGCGATGTCGAACACCGTCGTGAAGCCCCATTTCGTGAGCATCGCCTCGAGCTCGGCGGCGATGCGCTCCGAGGGCTGGTGCTCCGCGTCCATGAGGGGCGGCGTCATGATGTGGACGTGGCTGTTCCAGAAGCCCGCGGTCACGACGCCACCCGCGCAGTCGATCGCCTGCGTACCGGCGGGAACGTGCACTTCGCTGCGCAGGCCCACCTCGGCGATGCGGCTTGCGCGCACGAGGATCGTGGCGTCGGCGATCGGCGGCTCGGTCGGCGACGGATAGACCTTGCAGCCGACGAGGGCGAGGTCGGCGCTCGCCGGATGGACCGCCTCTCGTTCCGTCGCGCATCCCGCGAGGAGGACAACGAAGAGAAGGAGCAACCGTCTCATGCGCGGGCCTTCGCGGCGGGATACGGCTCGTCCATCGCGATCGAGCCCGTTTCCAGCAGCGACTTGAGGTTCGAGAGGACCTTCGGCCATCCGCCCGACACCGCGTTGATGAGCTGCGAGGGCTCGCGCTCGATGGTGTGCGTGATCGAGAGCTTCACCGCGCCGCCGCCGGGCTCGAGCTCCATGGTGCAAAGCGACGCGCCTTCCGCCTTCAGCTCGGGGCGCTTCTGCTGCTGCCAGCGGATCACGAGGCGCCGCGGCGGATCGGCCTCGACGATCTCGCCCGCGTCCCACACCTCGCCGTCTTCGGACACGAGCTTCCACGGCGATCCCGCCTTCCAGCCGCTTTCGCAGTGCATGCCGAACCAGTACCGGCGCATGAGCTTCGGATCGGTGAGCGCCGACCAGAGCTTCTCGGGGGTGGTGCGGATATAGGTCACGTACACGAAGGTCGATCTAGCCATGGCTTTTCTCCAATCGGCGTTTGAGGTCGGCGAGCGCCTTCAGGCGCGGCCGTTCGAACTTGGCGATCCAGCGGTCGTAAATCTCCTGCAGGGGGACGGGATTGAGGAAGTGCAGCTTCTCGCGCCCGCGCCGCATCGTCGCGACGAGGTTCGCCGCTTCCAGCACGTCGAGATGCTGCGTCACGCCCTGGCGCGTCATGTCCAGGTGCTCGCAAAGATCGTTGAGGGTGCGGCCGTCGTGCGCGTGCAGCAGGTCCAGGAGCTTGCGACGGCTAGGATCGGCGAGGGCCTTGAAAAGGAGGTCGTCATCACGGCGGCCGGGCATGGGTGCGTTCGTTATATGCAAGTCGATCCTTGCATGAATGATAGGCAAGCCACTTATTGCCTGTCAAGCGGCCCTTCGCGGATATGCGCCGTCCGGGCTACGCGCGCATCGGCGATTCGAAACGTGCCGGACGGATAAAGCGTCATCGTCCTCGCCCGGGAGCGTCCCCCATGAGTTCCGCGATCCGCCTGGCCCGCCTGCTGCTTCTTTCCGCTTCCTGTTGCGCCGCGCTTTTCGCATCCGCAACGGTCCAGCGATGGAC
>DASUXK010000313.1:0-8726 GCA_036377935.1 Usitatibacter sp. | reverse complement strand
CGATCACACCCGGTTCGACGACTGCCGCACCGAGGGCATCGCGCCCGCCAAGACGCACTGGGCGCGGCGCATCGACACGCCTCCTTACTTCGCGTGGCCGCTGCGCCCCGGCATCACGTTCACCTACCTCGGGGTGGCGATCGACGAGAAGGCGAGGATGCTGATGCAGCACGGGAAGCCCGCGGCGAACGTGTGGGCCGCCGGAGAGGTCATGGCGGGCAACATCCTCGGCAAGGGGTATCTCGCGGGGATCGGGATGGCGATCGGCACGACGTTCGGCCGCATCGCGGGCGGGGAGGCGGCGCGGCATGCCCTCGGATAAGCCGGCCCGCATCGACGATCTCATCGCCGAGGCGCAGCGCGTGCTCGCGATCTGCAACGCCTGCCGCTACTGCGAGGGCTACTGCGCGACGTTCCCCGCGCTCGAGCGCCGGCTCTCCTTCACCGAGGCCGACGCGCACTACCTCGCGAGCCTCTGCCACAACTGCGGCTCGTGCCTCTACGCCTGCCAGTACGCACCGCCGCACGAGTTCCAGCTCGATTTCCCGCGGGTGATGGCGCAGGTGCGCGGCGAGACGTACCGCAAGTACGCGTGGCCGGGCGCGCTGGGCGCGCTCTTCGCGCGCAACGGCGCCGCGGTTTCCGTCGCCATGGCGGCGAGCCTCGCGGCCGCGTTCGCCTTCATCGCGGCCTTCGCCGGAGGCGATCGCTTCACGTCGGCGTGGAGCGATGCCGAGGGCTCGTTCTACGCGCTGCTGCCCCATGGCGTGATGACGGCGATCTTCGGCGTCGTGTTCCTCGCCGCCGTCGGGGTGCTCGGCATCGGGTTCGCCCGCTTCTGGCGCGATACCGGGGAGAAGGGGGGCGAGCTCGCTTCGCTTCCCGCGGCCGAGGCCGCGCACGACGCCTTCACCTTGAAATACCTCGGCGGCGGCGGGGAGGGATGCCGCTATCCCGACGAGAAGCCGTCGTTCCTGCGGCGGCGCTTCCACCACCTCACCTTCTACGGCTTCCTGCTCTGCTTCGCCGCGACCTGCGTGGCGACCGTGTACCACTACGTCTTCGGATGGAAGGCGCCGTATCCGTTCCTGAGCGTTCCGGTGATCCTCGGCACGGCGGGCGGCATCGGCCTGCTGCTCGGCCCGCCCGGGCTGCTGTGGCTCAAGGCGCGGCGCGACTCGGAGCTGGTCGATCGTTCCCAGACCGGGATGGACGTCGCGTTCCTCGCCCTGCTCTTCCTCACGGGGCTCACCGGCCTCCTGCTGCTGGCCTTCCGCGAGACGGCCGGCATGGGAAGCCTCCTCGCGATCCACCTCGCGATGGTGCTCGCGCTCTTCGCGACGATGCCCTACGGAAAGTTCGTGCATGCGGGCTACCGCCTCGCGGCGCTCGTGCGCTACCACGCGGAGCGACGGCGCCCGCCGCCGGAGGTGGCGGCGGAATAGGGCTATTCGGTCGCGCGCACCTCGAAGGTGGCGAACTCGCCCTCGGCTTCGCTCACCTCCACGCCCGCGACCCGGGCCGCTGCGGGGCCGCGCCGCGCCCAGGCGATCATCTCGTCGATTCGGTCGGGCGTGCCCTGCACGACCGCCTCGACGCTGCCGTCGGAGCGGTTGCGCACCCAGCCGGTGACGCCGATGCGCACGGCCTCGTGCACCATCGAGAACCGGTAGTAGACGCCCTGCACGCGTCCCCGCACCGCGAGGCGGACCGTCCGGGGCGAATCACTCATCGCCGCGGACCCTTCCGCGCAGCTGCTTGGTGCCGGCGCGAAGCTTCTTGCCTTCGATCCGTCGCCGGCGCGAGCCCGCCGTGGGCCGCGTCGGCACGCGCTTCTTCGGCACGCGGTTGAGGCGCTCGAGGCGCTCGGCCAGGCGCCGGAACGCGGTCTCGCGATTGCGCGCCTGCGAGGGCGAGTCCTGGGCGATCACCACCACGCCCGAGGGCGGATGCACGATGCGCAGCGCCGACTCGGTGCGGTTCACGTGTTGTCCCCCGGGACCGCTCGCGCGGAAGACCTGGATCTCCACCTCGCGCTCGAGCGCGTCGCGGTCGAGCGAATAGGGCGGCGGGCGTTGCGGCTGTCGTGCGGGCATGGACGGTTTGGTCGATTACACCTGTATTGCGCGCGCGGACGGGATTGTGAACGCGGTCACGGCGGCCGGATCGCGCCCGCGGGAGCATGGGCGCTCGCGGAGTCCTCGGTCCAGCTCCGCGATTTTCCCGCAAGGCGCACTTGCGAATGGCCCGCCGGAGAGATCCGGCGGGCTCCCTTTTTTTGGCCCGCGGCGTCGAGCGGCGCACGGCGTCCGCTCCAACGGCGCCACATCCATCTATTTGATGCGCATCCCCGGCTGCGCCCCCGAATCCGGCGCGAGCAGGAAGATGGCGTTCCCGTCGCCCGCGGCGAGCACCATGCCCTGCGATTCGCCGAAGCGCATCTTGCGTGGCGCGAGGTTCGCCACCATCACGGTGAGCCGTCCCACGAGGTCCTTGGGCGTGTAGGCCGAGCGGATCCCGGCGAAGACGGTGCGGTTCCCGATCCCGATGTCGAGCGTGAGCTTGAGGAGCTTGTCCGCATCGGCCACCAGCTCGGCTTCCACGATGCGCGCCACGCGCAGGTCGATCTTGCCGAAGTCGTCGATCGAGATCGTGTCGCCGACCGGGAGGATCACCGGCGGTTTGGGCGCCTCCACGGGCTCGAGCTTGAATTCCGCCGCCTCCGCGCCCGCGCCCTTCGTTTCGCCCGCCGCCTTCGCCGGCGCGGACTTCGACTCGGGCTCGAGGAGCTGGTCGATCTGCTTCGGGTCGATGCGCGAGATGAGGTGGCGGTACTGCTGCACCTTGTGGCCCGGCTTCAACGGGTTGCCGACATCCTCCCACGTGAGCGGCTTGGCGAGCGCGAGGAAGGCCTCGACGTCCTCGGCGACCTTGGGCAGCACGGGCTTGAGGTAGATCGTGAGGATGCGGAAGAGCTCGAGGTAGAGCGTGCAGAACCACTGCAGCGCCGCGTCCTGGCCGCTCTCCTTGGCGATCTCCCAGGGCTTCTGCTCGTCGACGTACTGGTTCACGCGGTCGGCGAGGAACATGACCTGGCGGATTGCCTTGCCGAATTCGCGGGCTTCGTAGTCGGCGGCGATCGCGTCGGCGAAGCTCCTCACCTCGAAGAGGATCGCGGGCGCCTGGTCGTCGTCCGGCTCGGGCGCCGCGAGGTTGCCGCGCATCTTGTAGCGCAGCTCGCGGGCGGCGGACAGCGGCTCCTCGGTGAGCGCGCCGCCGAAGCGCTTGGCGATGAAGCCGGCCGCGCGGCTCGCGATGTTCACGTATTTGCCGACGAGATCCGAGTTCACCCTGGCGAGGAAGTCGTCGGGGTTGAAGTCGAGGTCCTCGACCCGGGCGTTGAGCTTCGCCGCGAGGTAGTAGCGCACCCACTCCGGGTTCAGGCCCAGGTCGATGTACGTCTGCGGGCTCACCGAGATGCCGCGCGACTTGGACATCTTCTCGCCGGAGAGCTGCAGGAAGCCGTGGACGTAGACGTTGTCCGGCACCTTCCGGTCGGCGAACTTGAGCATCGCGGGCCAGAAGAGGGTGTGGAAGTAGATGATGTCCTTGCCGATGAAATGCACCTGCTCGAGGCGCGGGTCGGCCATGTACTTCGCGAAGTCCTGGCCCTTGCGGTCGAGCAGGTTCTTCAGCGAGGCGAGGTAGCCGATCGGGGCGTCGAGCCAGACGTAGAAATACTTGCCGGGCGCGCCGGGGATCTCGATGCCGAAGTAGGGGGCGTCGCGGGTGATGTCCCAGTCGTTCAGGCCCCCGTCCAGCCACTCGCGCACCTTGTTGGCGACCTCGGGCTGCAGCCGGCCGTCCTGGGTCCAGCCCTTCAGGAACTCGACGCAGCGCGGATCCGAGAGCTTGAAGAAGAAATGCTCCGACTTCTTCAGCACCGGCTTCGCGCCGGTGAGCGCCGAGTAGGGGTTCTTGAGGTCCGTGGGCGTGTAGACCGCCCCGCAGTTCTCGCACGAATCCCCGTACTGGTCCTTGGCGCCGCACTTCGGGCACTCGCCCTTGATGTAGCGGTCGGGCAGGAACATGCCCTTCACCGGGTCGAAGAACTGCTCGATGGTCTTCGTCTCGATGAAGCCGGCGGCGCGCAGGGCCTCGAAGATGGAGGCCGACAGCTCGCGGTTCTCGGGCGAATGCGTGGTGTAGAAGTTGTCCCAGCTGATCCCGAAGCGCTGGTAGTCGCGGCGGTGGGACTCGGCCACCTTGGCGATCAGCTCCTCGGGCGTGGTGCCCTCGGCCTCGGCCTTCAGCATGATCGGGGCGCCGTGGGTGTCGTCGGCGCAGACGAAGGTCACGCGGTGTCCCTGGAGCCGCTGGAAGCGCACCCAGATGTCGGCCTGGACGTACTCCATGATGTGGCCGATGTGGAACGGGCCGTTGGCGTACGGGAGCGCCGTGGTGACGAAGATCTTGCGGGGCATGAACGCAGGGGGTGAAGGCTCCGCGATGATAGCAAATTGCTTTAAGATTCCATGTTCGCCTTCCCGAATTTTCCATTCCCCGCGCATGGCCGTCACCGAGAACGAAATCCTGTCCGCGCTCGCCGAGCTGATCGACCCGGTCACCGGCCGCAATTACGTCGAATCGAAGTGCGTGAAGAACGTGAAGGTCGAGGGCGACCGCGTCTCGCTCGACGTGGCCCTCGGCTATCCCGCGCGCGGCGTGCTCGAGACCGTGCGCCGCCAGGTGGCCGAGCGCGTGCAGAAGCTGCCGGGCGTGGCCCACGCGAGCGTCAACGTGCACTCGAAGATCGTCTCCCACGCCGTGCAGCGCGGGGTGAAGCTGGTGCCGGGCATCAAGAACATCATCGCCGTGGCCTCCGGCAAGGGCGGCGTCGGCAAGAGCACGACCGCGGTGAACCTCGCCCTCGCGCTCGCCGCTGAGGGCGCGAGCGTCGGGATGCTGGACGCGGACATCTACGGCCCGTCCCAGCCGCTCATGCTCGGCATCACCGGCCGGCCCCAGTCGAAGGACGGCAAGACCATGGAGCCGATGGAGGGCCACGGCATCCAGGCGATGAGCGTGGGCTTCCTCATCGAGGCCGATACGCCGATGGTCTGGCGCGGCCCGATGGTCACCCAGGCGCTCGAGCAGCTCCTCACCGAGACCCGGTGGCGCGACCTCGACTACCTCGTGGTGGACCTGCCCCCCGGCACCGGCGACATCCAGCTCACCCTGGCGCAGAAGGTGCCCGTCACGGGGGCGATCATCGTCACGACGCCGCAGGACATCGCGCTCATCGACGCGAGGAAGGGCCTCAAGATGTTCGAGAAGGTGGGCATCCCCATCCTCGGCGTGGTGGAGAACATGGCGATCCACATCTGCTCGAACTGCGGGCATTCCGAGCACATCTTCGGCGCGGGCGGCGCGGAGAAGATGTCGAAGGACTACAACGTCGAGGTGCTGGGAAGCCTGCCGTTGGACATCCGCATCCGCGAGCAGGCCGATTCGGGCAAGCCGACGGTCGTCGCCGATCCCGACGGCCCGGTCGCCGCGATCTACCGCGACATCGCCCGCAAGGTGGCGGCGCGCATCGCGAAGCAGGCCGAGGATCGCACGTCGGTGTTCCCGAAGATCGTCGTCCAGCACGACTGACATGAGCATCAAGAGCGACCGGTGGATCCGCCGCATGGCGCAGGAGCACGGCATGATCGAGCCGTTCGAGCCGGGGCAGGTGCGCTCGGTGGACGGCAAACGCATCGTCTCCTACGGCACGTCGAGCTACGGCTACGACGTGCGCTGCTCGAACGAATTCAAGATCTTCACGAACGTGCACTCGACGGTCGTCGATCCGAAGAACTTCGACGAGAAGTCGTTCGTGGATTTCCACGGCGAGGTGTGCATCATCCCGCCCAACTCCTTCGCCCTCGCGCGCACCGTCGAATACTTCCGGATTCCCCGCAACGTGCTCACCGTATGCCTCGGCAAGTCGAGCTATGCGCGCTGCGGCATCGTCGTGAACGTCACGCCGCTCGAGCCCGAGTGGGAGGGCTACGTGACCTTGGAATTCTCGAATACGACCCCACTTCCGGCGAAGATCTACGCCAACGAGGGCGTGGCCCAGATGCTCTTCTTCGAGTCGGACGAGGTCTGCGAGACTTCGTACGCCGACCGGGGGGGCAAATACCAGGGGCAGAAGGGCGTCACGCTGCCGAAGATGTGACATTCGTCACAGGACGGAACCCCGAGCCGCATTTCGCAACAAAAAGTTCCGACGGGGCGGATTTTTTGCCCTATACTTCGCGCAATTTTTTTCCAGGCGCCACTCTTTCGCCGCGACGGTACGAGGCCCCGGGAGGGGATATGAAGGAGGTCATCATGACAGGAGCGAGGAACTCGGGGGCGCTGCAGCTTCGCACCCATGCCGGCGCGCGCGTCGCGTCCGGGACGCTTTCATCCTCCTGTCGATACAAGCCGAGATGCCCCGAACCGCCACAGTAAAGCGGCTCCGTCCCCAGCCGGAGTTCCCCCTCGATTCCCACCCGGAAGTCAGCCTCGACTTCACGCGCGTCAAGCAGTACCTCGCGAGGCACCCCTACAAGAAGCCGGTCCTGCTCGTCGACCTGGACATCGTGCGCGCCAAGGCGCGGCGCTTCCGGGCGGCGCTCGCGCGCGTGCGGCCGCACTTCGCCGTCAAGGCGAATCCCGATCCGCGCGTCCTGCGCGCGCTGATCCAGGAAGGCTGCGGGTTCGAGATCGCCTCCATCGCGGAGCTGGACCTGCTGCTCTCGCTGGGCGTGCCCGTCGCCGAGATCTTCTACTCCAACCCGATGAAGTCGCGCGCCTACCTCGAGTACGCCGCGGGCAAGGGCGTGGAGTGGTACGTGGTGGACAGCGAGGAGGAGATCCGCAAGGTCCAGTCCGTGAAGGCGGACGCGAAGATGTACCTGCGCATCGACGCCCCCAACATCGGCAGCGACTGGCCGCTCGCGGGCAAGTTCGGCGCGCACATGAACGACGTCCCGGAGCTCATCCAAACGGCGGTGGACTGCAAGGCGGACCTCGCCGGCGTCACCTTCCACGTGGGCTCGCAGTGCCTGAACCCGGAGAACTGGCGCGTGGGCATGGAGCGCGCGCGCAAGGTCTTCGCCGCGATGCGCGCCGTGGGCCTGAACCCGCGCCTGCTGAACCTCGGCGGCGGCTACCCGGTGCGCCACGTGAAGCCGATCCCCTCGATCGAGACCATCGCCGAGGTGATCAACAAGGAGCTGCGCCATTTCGGGCCGGAGGTGCAGGTGATCGCGGAGCCGGGCCGCTACCTGGTCTCCGACGCGGGCTACTTCATCTGCCGCGTGGTGGGCACGGCCACGCGCAACAACCAGCGCTGGATGTACTGGGACGCGGGCGTGTTCGGCGGGGTGATCGAGACCACCGAAGGCCTGCGCTACAACATCTACACCGAGCGCGACGGCGAGCCGATCGCGTGGAACGTCGCCGGCCCCACCTGCGATTCCGTGGACGTGGTGATGCGCGACGAGCTGCTGCCGGCGGACCTGCAGGAAGGCGACATGATCTTCATCAAGAACGCCGGCGCCTACACCACGGCCTACGCGAGCAACTTCAACGGCTTCCCATTGCCGGAAGTGGCCACGCTCGGCAGCTGAGCGTCGCCGGGAGGACCGGACCTTGGGCTTCTCCGCGGCCGATCCGCATTTCGAGTCGCGCACGCGCAAGAGCTTCGCGCACCCGGGGATCATGGCGCATCCGGGCGCGCCCCTCGAGTCGGTCGCACCCGCGCGGGCGGTTGGCGAGGTGATCCCCGCCCGCCGCGTCCACGGCGCCACCGGCCTGCCGACGCGCATGTGCGTCGTGGGCCGGGGCCTGCGCGACTAGTGGCCCAGGATTTCTGGGCCTCCAGCGGCTACGGGCTCCTCGAGCGCGGGGCGGAAGGGCTGCGGCCCACCGACGCGTGGCTCGCGCGCTTCCTGGATCGCGAGGAGCTGCGCCCGCCCGAGGAAGCCGGCCCCGGCGAGCGCGACCTCCACGCGCGCCTCGCCGCGGCGCCGCGCGCCGAGGTGACGCAAGCCGCGATCGCCGCCGTCGAGGATCCCGACGCGCGCGAGAACTGGCGTGCTTTCCTCACCTTTCGCGACCGCATTGCGCGCCACGCGACGCTCGAGGACGCCTACCGCGCGCTCTTCGCCGGCGGCGTGGACGTGGCGCCCGTGTTCGTCGACGCGCTCGCGCAGGCGATCGCGCGCTCCATGCTCGAGGGCACCGCGGACGCGTGGCTCTGCCGCGCGGCGGAGCTCCTCTTCCGGCGCCAGCGCGTGGCCGTCGAATCGGGGCGCGCGCTCGCCGCCGACGCGGCCACGATCGAGGCGTACGCCGAGACGGGCGGCTTCGGCAGCGTCGGCCGCCTCATCCGTTCCCACGGGACGTCCACCGCGACGGTGAAGATGGACGTCCTCACGCGCGAGAACGCGCCGTTCTACTTCCTGCGCGACGAGCTCTACTCCTTCGTGCTCGACATGACGCCGGGCGGCGAGGGCGCCGCGGCCCTCGCGCGCGTGCTCGAGCTCTGGATAGCCCACATGGCGGGGGTTGCCGTCACGATCGAGCCCGCAGCGCGCGTGGACGATGCGCGTTGGCGATGGCACGTGGGCCTGGACGCCGATGCCACCGCGATCCTCGACGCGCTCTACCGTGCGCAGGCCGTTCCC
>DASUXK010000312.1:0-2882 GCA_036377935.1 Usitatibacter sp. | reverse complement strand
CGGGCCCCTCGAGCACCTCCACCGAGCCGTGGTGCAGCGCCACGTACTCCTTCACGATCGAAAGGCCGAGACCGCTGCCCTTCACCGCCGAGTGCGGCGCCTCGATGCCGCGGTAGAACGCCTCGAAGACGCGCTCGCGCTCGTGCGCGGGGATGCCCGGGCCCTCGTCGAGCACCTCGAAGACCGCGTCGCCCCGATCCTTGTAGAGCTTGATGGAGACCAGGCCCAGCTCCGGCGAGTACTTGACCGCGTTGGACAGCAGGTTGTCGAGGATCACGCGCACCTTCTCCTCGTCGCAGTGCGCCGCGACGTTCTCGCAGTTGAGCTCGATCCGGATGCCCTTGGCGACGATGGCGAGCTTGCGGTCGTTCACCGCGCGGCGCACGACGTCGCGCAGCGGGACGATCTTCGCGTCGAGGTAGGAGGCCTGCGCATGCACGACGCTGTAGTTGAGCAGCCCCTCGATCAACTTGCGCAGCTCGATCGAGTTGTGCTGCAGGATGCGCGCGATCTCGCGCTGCTCGGGATTGAGGTTGCCGACGACGCCGGAGGACAGGAGGTCCGAGCCCTCGCGCAGCGCCGTGAGGGGCGTCTTCAGCTCGTGCGAGATGTGCTGCAGGAAGCGCGTCTTCTGCGCCTCGAGCGCCACGAGGCGCTCGCGCAGCCAGTCGAGCTGCTCGCCCAGGCGCACCATGTCGCCCGGGCCGTCGATCCGGATCGGCCTCGCGAACTCGCCCTCGCCCAGCCCGCGGATGCTCTCGCTCACCTGCCCGATGGGCCTCGCGATCAGCCAGGTGAACCCGCCGATGAGCGCGACCGCCGTGGGGATCAGGGCGATCACCAGCCAGAAGACGCTGTTGCGCGACTGCTCGGCCTGCGTGCGCAGCTCGCCGATGCCCTGGTCGATCACGTGGTCGCCGAGCTGCACGAGGGCGCCCGCCTTCTCCACGAGCGCGTTGAACGCCGGCGGCAGCTGCTGCGAGAGCGCGGGCACCGGCCCCATCCTCACGACGAGCTGGTTGATCGCCTGCTCCTGGTGCTCGATCGTGCGGAGCAGCTCGCGCTGCTCGTCGGAAAGTGCCATCCCCTCGAGCTCCCGGATGCGCTGCATGTAGCGCGCGCGGTTGGACTGGTACGCGTCGAGGAAGGTCGCTTCCCCGGCCACCGCGTACTGCCGCGCGGATCGCTCGAGTCCGATGATGGTCGAAAGGAGGGCGCGGCTCGTTTGCGTCACGCGCACGGCCGAATGGACCGCCTGCTCCGAAAGGCCCGCCAGCCGCTCGAAGGCGATCGCGTTGGAGAACAGCGCGAAGAGCAGGGGCGCGGCCACGATCGAGAAGCCGATCAGCAGCAGGGCGAGGAAGGAGCGCGGGTAGGTGAGCCGCATCAACGCTCCATTATGCGCCATAAAGGGTGATAAAATTCTTGTCGATCAAACGCTTGCACGAGTGCCATGTACGAATCCGAAATCACGCGATTCCTGAAGGAGTTCGTCGGCAAGAACCCCCAGGTGATCGAGCAGCAGAAGAAGAACCGGCGCACCTGGTGGGATCGTCCCCAGGACCTCGACACGTGGAAGGAGCGCCGCGAGGCGGCCGTTCCGCAGCCGGCCTACGTCTACTTCCCGCTTCCGAAGCGCGGCAAGGATGAAGACCCCGATTCCGGGAACAAGTTGAGCACGCCGTCCAGGCCGGCGTAATCGAGCGCGTAGTCCGCCTTCGCGCGGACCACCGGCTTCGCGTGGTAGGCGATGCTGGTCCCGGCCTCGGCGAGCATCGCGAGGTCGTTCGCTCCGTCGCCGATCGCGAGCACGCGCTCGCGCGCGATGCCCAGCTCGCGCTTGAGCCGCGCCACGTGCCCGGCCTTGCCTTGCGCATCCACCAGCGGGCCCGTGACGCGCCCCGCGAGCTTCCCGTCCTCGACCACCAGCACGTTCGAGTAGGCGTAATCGAGCCCCAGGCGGTCGCGCACGCGGTCGGTGAAGTAGGTGAAGCCGCCCGAGACGAGCAGCACCTTGAGGCCCGCGCCGCGCGCGGCGGCGACCAGGCGCTCGGCGCCGGGATTGAAGCGCAGCCGCTCGGCATGGACGCGCTCGAGGACCGCCTCCTCCAGGCCGGCGAGCGCCGCCACGCGCCGGCGCAGGCTCTCGGGCCAGTCGATCTCGCCGCGCATGGCCGACGCGGTCACCTCGGCGACTTCCTTCTTCCTGCCGGCGAAATCGGCGATCTCGTCGATGCACTCGATGGCGATCAGCGTCGAGTCCATGTCCATCGCCAGCAGCGCGAAGTCGGAGAGCTTGCGCCCTTCGGCCACGAATCCGAAGTCGAGCCTCGCCTGCGCGCAGTGGGCCGCCACCGCTTCGCGCGCCCCCGCGTCGGCATGCGTGATGCGGAACGCGCTCTCCGACACGCGCTCGATCGCCTTGCCGCTCGCGAGCTTCGCCAGCGCCTTCAGGTCCGGCGTCTCGACCTCTTCGCCCTGGATGACCAGGTTCATCGCTTCGCTCGATTCATCCGTGGTTGCGCCTTACGCAAGCTTCTTGAGGAACTGGCGGACTTCGTTGGAGCGCTGGCGAAGGTCCTCGTGCTTCATCTCGATCCTCACGCGGTCGGGGCCCGGCAGGCGGTAGATGCGGCTCGACTGCACGAGCTGCAGGACGCGCCGCGCGTCCACCGGCGGTTCGGGCACGAACTGCACCACGATACCCGAGGGGCCGGCGTCGATCTTCTGCACGCCGAGCGGCGCGCCCAGGATGCGCAGCTTGTGGCACTCCAGCAGCACGCGCGCCGCGTCAGGGAGCGGCCCGAAGCGGTCCACGAGCTCCTCGGTGAGCCGCTCCAGCTCCTCCTCGCCCTGGCAGTTCGCGAGGCGCTTGTAGATCA
>DASUXK010000311.1:0-6248 GCA_036377935.1 Usitatibacter sp. | reverse complement strand
ACGCCGACGCTTCCACCGGCAACGCGCTCCTCGATACCGTTTCGCCGCCCACGCGGGAGCGCCTCCTTTCCGAAGCGGAACGCGTGTGCCTCGCGCGCGGGCAGGTGCTGTTCGCGCCGGGCGCGCCGCTCAACGAGGTGTACTTCCCGATCACCTGCGTCTGCTCGTTCTTGCTGACGCTGGAATCGGGCCAGTCGGCCGAAACCAGCACCGCGGGCAACGAAGGAATGGTGGGCCTGCGCGTCGCGATCGGCGGCGCGCCCAACCAGTCGGCGATCGTGCAGGTTCCGGGCGAGGCCTGGAAGCTGCGCGCGGATCTGTTCAGGGAGGGCCTGGGTGCATTGCCGGATTTCCGGGACGCGATCCACGAATACGTCGGCTACGTGTACCACGTCGCGCAGCAGTGGTCCCTGTGCAACGCATACCACTCGGTGGAGCAACGGCTCGCGCGCTGGCTTCTCACCGCACGGGACCGCGCCCATTCGGACCGATTCCCCGTCACGCAGCAGCTCCTGAGCGAGATGGTGGCCGCGACTCGCCCGCGCGTGGCCGAGTGCCTCCTGCGCTTCCGTTCGGCCGGCCTCGTGACATACCGGCGCGGCTGCGTGGAAGTGACCGACGCGCCGGGCCTGGGCAAGCTCGCTTGCGAGTGCTATGCGCTCACACGGCGCAGCCCGGCCCCGAGCGCCTGAACCCTCCGGCGGGACGCTAGAGATCGAGCACCAGTCGCGCGGTACGCGCGCGCGAGACGCAGATCATGATCTCGCGCCGCTGCTCCTCCTCGTCGAGCACGAAGTCGCGCGCATCGGCCTCGCCCTCGAGGAGCTTCGTGCGGCAGGTGCCGCAGGTGCCGCTCTCGCAGGAGCTCGGCACTTCGATGCCCGCGCGGCGGATCGCCTCGAGGATGCTCACGTCGGCGGGCACGGATACGTCGCGCCCCGAGCGGGCGAGGCGCACCACGAACTCGTGCCCGTCGCCGCCCGCCTCGTCGTCCACGTCGCCGGTGCCGAAATCCTCGAAGTGCAGCGCGGAGGCGGGCCAGCCGTTCGCCGTGGCGAGCGCGCGCACGGCGAGCATGAGGCCGCGCGGGCCGCAGCAGTACAGGTGCGCGTCGTCGCGCCGCTCGGCGAGCAGCGAGGCGAACGGCAGCACCGCCGGCGGCTTGCCGTGGTCATGATGGACGCGCACGCGGCCCTTCCATTCGGGGCCCGAGAGCACGTCGAGGAACGCGGTCGCCTCGCGCGTGCGCGTGCAGTACTCGAGGTCGAAGGGCGCGCCGCGCGCGAGGAGCTCGCGCGCCATGGCGAGGATCGGCGTGATGCCGATGCCGCCGGCGATGAGGAGATGCGAGGACGCGTTCCCGGCGAGGGGAAAATAGTTGAACGGGCGCGACACCTCCAGCCGCATGCCGACGCGCACGTGGTCCGCCATGCTCGTCGAGCCGCCCTCGCCGTCGGGCTCGCGCTTCACCGCGATCTCGTAGCGGCCGCGCTCCGAGGGCGCGTTGCAGAGCGAGTAGCGCCGCGAGAGCCCCGTCGGCGTGACGACGAGGACGTGCGAGCCCGCCTCGAACGGCGCGAGCTCCGCGCCCTCCGGATGCGCGAGGACGAAGCGCACGATGCCCTCGGCGATCTGCGCCTTCTCGCGCACCACGAGCGGCTGCAGCTCGCCCGCGTCCTTGTCCGGCGTGCCGGTGCGGGTCGTCATCGCGATCCTTCCGCGACGGGCCGCGCCGGGGCGCATTGGTGCTCGAGCGCCACCTCGCGTCCGGTGCGCGACGATTCCATCGCCGCGAGGCAGAGCTCGAGCGTGGCGAGCGCCCACGCGCCGTCGTGCAGCGGCGCGCGCCTGCCCGTGATCGCGTCGTGCAGCTCCTCGAAAAGCAGGTCGCGCGGCGAGCGGTCCACGGGCACGGCGATCGTCGAGACGCCCTCGCGCGTGTGCACGGCGAGGCCTTCCGGCGTCTGGCGGATGCCGCCGCGCTCGCACGCGAGGAGCGTGAGACCGAAGAAGGGCGGATGGGGCGCGCGCGCCGGGATGGCGTTCTTCGCGCGCTCGGCCTTGGCGCGCCGCTCCTCCTCGGGCGAGGCGGCCGGCGCGCGCGGCTTCTCCGGCGCGAAGGGAAATCCCCACTCGCCGATGCCGAACGTGAATTCCGCGCCCGGGAAATGCCCGTAGCCGCTGTAGACCGCGGTCGCGGCCGCGCCGTCGGCGAAGTCCACGAACGCCACGTGCGCGCCCACGGTGGAACGGGCGGGATCGAGGTCGAAGGTCTTCGCGCGCACGCTCCTCGCGCGCCCTCCGCACAGCAGCCGCAGGATGTCGAACTGGTGCGCGCCCTGGCGGAACGTCACGCCGCCGCCCTTCGCCACGTCGAGCTCCTCGGGACGCCGCGGGCGGTACACCCAATCGGTGAAGTACAGCGTGTTCGCCATGCGGGGCGCGCCGAGAGCGCCAGATTCGACGACGGCGCGCATGCGCGCGATCGGCGCGTCGTAGCTGTGCGAGTGGCCCACGAGCAGCACCTTGCCCGCGCGCCGGCCGGCCTCGATGACCGATCGCGCTTCGGCGAGCGTGGTGGCCATGGGCTTTTCGAGCAGCACGTGCTTGCCCGCGGCGAACGCGGCGATCGCCTGCGCCGCGTGCATCTCGGTGGGCGTGGCGATGCACACGAGGTCGATCGAGCGGTCGTCGAGCATCGCTTCGAGGTGCGGGTGGATCGCAAGCGCTTCGTCGGCGCCGAGCTCCGCGCGGATGTCGGGCGAGGGATCGGCGATGGCGCGCAGCGCGAAGCCGGCGTGGGCGCGGACGGCGGGGACGAACGCGCGCCCCGCGGCGCCGAGGCCCGCGATGCCGACGCCGATCATGCCGGCTCGCGCCCGAGGTTCTCGACGATGCGCACCAGCACGCGGCGGGCGGCGGCCGCGTCCTCGGGCGCGATGCCCGCGAGCGCAATGCGGTTCACCTCCTCCGCGGCGCCCACGATGGCGCCGCGCAACGCCGCGCCCTTCGCGGTGAGGAACACGCGCACCTGGCGCTGGTTGCCCGGGACGCGGTGGCGCTTCACATAGCCCGCTTCCTACATCTGGCGCAGCGCCGCGAAGGCCGAGGGCTCCGCGACGCGCGCCTGCTCGGCGAGCTGGCGCTGCGTGATGCCGTCCGTCTGCCACAGCACGCGCAGCAGCGTCCAGTGGCCGTACTGCACGCCGTGCGGGGCGAGCCGCTCCTGCAGCGCGCGCGAGGTCTCCCGGAAGGCGAGCTTCACGAGGTGCGCGATGCGCTCGTCGGACACCGCCTCGCGCCAGCGCACGGCGGCGGGTTGCTTCGGCACGGGCTTGCGGGCGGCGTTCATGGGCGTCTCGGCTTGAGCTTAGTCACCTAAGATGGCATAGTCAAGGCGACGGCTTCGCACCCATTCGCAGGGGCGAACGGGCTGCGGCGCGCGAGCATAGACGACTAAGCTATTTGGAGAGCAACGCCATGGAAACCGCCGAGCAGAACGACCTCCTCACCCGCATCGGCCCCGGCACGCCGATGGGCGGCCTGATGCGCCGCTACTGGCAGCCCGTCGCCGCGGTCTCGGAGCTCGAGAACCGCTGGACGAAGAAGGTGCGCCTGCTGGGCGAGAACCTGGTGCTCTTCCGCGATCGCCAGGGGCGGCTCGGGCTCATCGAGGAGCAGTGCCCGCATCGGCGCGCGTCGTTCCTGCACGGCATTCCGACGCAGGACGGCATCCGCTGTCCCTATCACGGCTGGGAATTCAGCGGCCAGGGCCAGTGCCTCTCGCAGCCCAACGAGCCGGACAATCCCACGTTCCGCGCGAAGGTGTGCACGACCGCGTACCCCGTGGAGACGATGGGCGGACTCGTGTGGGCGTATCTCGGGCCGGAGCCGCGGCCGCTGCTGCCGCGCTTCGACGGCTTCGTCGCCGAGGGCACGATCCGCATGATGGGGCGGGCGCTGATCCCGGCGAACTGGCTGCAGATCATGGAAAACTCGATGGACCCGATCCACACCGAGTGGCTGCACGGGCACCACTACGAGTTCCTGAAGGAGCAGGAAGGCGTGAAGGTGGCGATCAGCGCGCGCCACGAGAAGATCGACTTCCGCGAGTTCGAGTTCGGCCTCACGAAGCATCGCCTGCTCGCGGGCCACTCCGAGGATTCCGACGACTGGCGGATCGGCCACCCCGTCGTGTTCCCGAACATCCTCGCGGTGGGCAACGGCGACGAGGCCGCGCGCTACTACTCCTTCCAGATCCGCGTGCCCGCCGACGACGAGCACACGCTGCACCTCTGGTACAACGCCTACGTCCCGCCCAAGGGCGTCGCCGTCCCGCCGCACCTCCTGGAGAAGGTCCACACCTACGACGTGCCCTGGCTCGACGCGAACGGCGAGTTCATCGTCGACAACCTCGACGGCCAGGACATGATGGCGTGGATCACGCAGGGCCCGATCGCCGACCGCACGCGCGAGAACCTCGGCTCCTCGGACAAGGGCGTGGCGATCTTCCGGCGCGTGCTGCGCCGCGAGCTCAAGAAGATCGCCGCGGGCGAGGACCCCCTCGGCACCGTGCGCGACCCGGCCCGCAACGCGCGCATCGACCTGCCGAACGAGCGCAAGAAGCACCACAACAGCGACGGCTTCGCGCATTTCATGATGCGCACCCACGCGAAGTACTCGCCGATCGCGCACGAGGTGGCGGCGCTCTTCGAGGGGAAGGCGCCCGCCGCGGCGCGCGAGGCGCAGGCGATGCGCTAGCCGAAGCCGCTCTCGGCCGAGCGTGATCGGCGATGTTCATCGCCGCTTCCCTCTCGCGACGCTCGCGGATGGGGCGGCCCCGTTGATCCGGCGCAAGCACGGCGAGCGTGCCCGGGTTATCGTTCGGGGAATGCTCCCCCGCAATCGCTGGTTCGTCGCGGCCGCACTCGCCTACGCACTCGCGGGCGGCCTCCTCGCGCTCGCGTGGCTCGCCTTTCCCGGCGCGCTCTCGCCCTACGCGCTTCGCGCCCATGCGCACCTGATGCTGGTGGGCTTCGTCGGCATGATGGTCTTCGGCGTGGGCCTGCACGTGCTGCCGCGCTTCACGGGGCGCAACCTCTTCTCCGAGCGGCTGGCCGACGCGCAGTTCCTGCTCGTGAACGCCGGCCTCGTGGCGATGGTGTACGGTTGGCTCGCCTCGCGGCAGCGGGTCGTCGAAGCCGGCGGCGGGCTGCTCTGGATCGGCTTCCTGCTCTTCGCCGTGAACGTGATCGCGACCGTGCGCCCCTGGGCGCGCAGGGGCTGAGCATGGCCGAGTACCGCGGCTGCGAGCTGCCCGAGGACCTCTGGTACGACCTCGATTACCTCTGGGCGCGGCCCAACGACGACGGCACGTTCACGCTCGGCATGACCGATCCCGCGCAGACGATGGCGGGGCGCGTGGTGGCCGCGACCTTCCGCAAGGTGGGCACGCACCGCGACGCGAAGCGCAGCGTGGCCACCCTCGAATCGGGCAAGTGGGTGGGCGGCGTGCCGGCGCCCTTCGACGGGACGATCGAGCGCATCAATCCCGCGGTCGAGAACGATCCCGGCCTCGTGAACGTCTCGCCGTACACCGACGCGTGGCTCGTCGTGATGCGGCCCGACGATTTGCAGGCGGCCTACGCGCGGTTGAAGCGCGGCCCCGAGGCGGTCGAGGCGCTCAAGGCGTGGGTCGACAAGTACAACCTGCAGTGCATGCGCTGCACGCAATGACGATGCGCGTGCAGCTCCTCGTCTCCGAATGGTGCGTGCCGTGCCGCGATGCCGAGCGCGTCTGGCAGGAGGTGGGACGCACCAAGGCGATCGCGTTCGAGGTGCTCGACGTGGGCCAGCCCGAGGGGCGCACGATCGTCGCGCGGCTGGGCGTGCGCACCGTCCCCGCCACCGTGATCGACGGCATGCTCGCGAACGTGGGCGTGCCTTCCGTGGGCGAGGCCGCGGCGCTCGTCGCCGCGGCCCCCGATCGCGACGCGGGCGCCGACGATTCGCACTATGTCGGCCTCACGCTGGTCGCGACGAGCGCGTGGGCCATCGCTTCCTCGGCGCTCTACCTCGCCATCGCGGGCATCGCGCTGGTGGCGGGCGGCGGCATCGTGGGCGACGCGCCGTGGCGCCCCTCCGCGATCCACGCCTTCGGTCTCGGCTTCGCCGTGTTCGCGATCTTCGGGCTCGGCGAGCACCTGCTGCCGCGCTTCACCGGCGCGCCGATCCGCGGCGGCGCCGTC
>DASUXK010000310.1:0-3482 GCA_036377935.1 Usitatibacter sp. | reverse complement strand
GGCTCGACGAAGGGCGGCGCGCCTGGCGAGGGCGAGCGATAGAACGTGCCGACCATCGGCGCCTTGATGGCGGCCATGCCCTCGGGCACGGCGTTCCTCGCCGCGCGGCTCGCCGCGGCGGGCACCGGCGCCTCGGCGGGCTTCGGCGCATCGGCAGGCGCCGCCTGTGGCGCGCCGGCGGGAGCCGCCGCGAACCCGCGGCCGCCCTCCTTCGACAGCCGCACCTCGAGATCGCCGTACTTCAGGTGGAAATCGACGAGGTGCTCGTTGGATGAGACGATCTTCAGGATCGCCTCGATGTCGGACTTGGTGATCTTGTCGCTCATGGGGTCGCGGGGCTCGGGGATGCGGTGGAAACGAGGTCGAGCTCGAGCTCGCCCTTGCGGATGTGGATGCGGCCGGGCTTGCGCCTGCGCGCGAGCTCGGCCACCAGCTCGACGACCGGCGAGCAGGCCGAGCGCGTCGCGTCGCCGCGCGCGGCGAGCATCGCATCGACCTGGCCGCCGGCGAACATGAAGCGCAGCAGCCGCTCCTCGTCGCTCGCATCCGGGTATTTGCGGCGCAGGGCCGGCACGGCGGGCTCGAGCGGCTGCGGCGCGAGCGCGATGTCGGCCGAGCCGTTGGCGACGATGCGGTCGAGCGCCTCGGGATCGATCGGTCCCAGGAGCTTGCCGTAGTAGCCCAGCGCGTACTTCTTCACCTCGTTGGGCACGATGCGGTAGCGCTCGCCGTGCACGACGTTCAGCACCGCCTGGGTGCCGACGAACTGCGCGAAGGGCGTGATCATGATCGGGTAGGCGAGCTCGCGGCGCACGCGCGCGCACTCCTCGAGGAGCTGGTCGAACTTGTCCGAGATCCCGGCCACCGCGAGCTGCTCGCGGAAGTTGCTGAGCATCCCGCCGGGAATCTGGTGCTCGTAGTGGAAGACGTCGTACTCGAGCGTGCGCCCGAGGGGCTTGTCCTCGCGCTCGGCGATCTCGCGGAAGTGCTCGCCGATCTCGTCGATGGCGCGGTCGTCCACGTCCACCCGGAAGCCCATCTGCCGCAGGTTCCTCGCGACCCTCTGCACGGAAGGCTGCGCCGCGCCGTCGGCGAGCGGCGCGACCGACAGGTGCAGCTGGTCGCAGCCGAGCTTCGCGCCCTCGAGGTAGACGAGCGGGGCGAGGCCCGTGAGGCAATGGCTGTGCAGCTCGAGCGGGCGCTCGCCGATCACCGCGCGCACCGCCGGCACCAGCGTGCGGATGCGATCGACCGTGAGCAGGCCCGCCGCGTCCTTGATCATGATCGAGTCGACGTCGGCCTTCTCGATCAGCGCCTTCGCGGTGCGCACGTAGAGCGCGTCGTCGTGCAGCGGGCTTTCCGAATAGGAGAGCGCGCCGAACGTGTACGCGCCGAGCGCCTTGGCGCGGCGCAGCCCCGGCGCGATGTTGTCCACGTCGTTCAGCCCGTCGAACGAGCCGATCACCGCGAAGCCGTTGGCGTGCAGGCGCTCGACCCACAGGTCGATGATGTCGTCGGGCAGGATGTCGAACGAGATGATGTTCTTGCTGCGGATGAGCGTGCGGAACTTCGTGTGCGGCGCGCCGCGGTGCACGAGGCGCACGCGCTCCCACG
The DNA here is from genome assembly GCA_036377935.1 of Usitatibacter sp. Lineage (GTDB taxonomy): Bacteria > Pseudomonadota > Gammaproteobacteria > Burkholderiales > Usitatibacteraceae > Usitatibacter. The sequence goes on along the minus strand of DASUXK010000310.1, from coordinate 1,868 downwards.
GGTCCTCCTTGAGGTAGCGCACGCAGACGTCGAACTGGATCGCGCCCATCAGGTCCACCTGCTCGAAGCCCGCATGGTCGAACCGGTCGAGGATGGGCAGCATGTGCGCGGTGCGCATGCGGGTGGCCCACAGGCACTGGTGCGCGTCGCGCAGCGTCGTGTCGATGACCTTGATCTCGCGCATCGCCTAGCCCGCCGTGAAGCCGCCGTCGAGGAAGAGCGTCTGCCCGGTGACGAACGCCGAGGCGTCGCTCGCCAGGAAGACCGCCATCCCGTGCACGTCCGGCACCTCGCCGTTGCGCCCCACCATCGTGCGCTGCGCCATCGCCTGCGCGACCTTCGGGTCGGCGTAGAGCGCGGCGGTGAGCGGCGTGCGGAAGAGCCCGGGCGCGATGGCGTTGCACGTGACGCCGTGGCGCGACCACGCCTCCGCGATCGCGCGCGTGAGCTGCACGATGCCGCCCTTGGTCGCGCCGTAGGGCGCGCTGTTGGGGAACGCGCGCACCGACTGCAGCGAGGCGATGTTCACGATGCGCCCCCAGCCGCGCTCGCGCATGGCCGGTGCGAGCGCGCGCGTGAGGAGGAAGGGCACCGTGAGGTTGAGTTCGACCGTCGCGTCCCAATCCGCGTCCGCCGTCTCGGTGAACGCCTTGCGCGGATTGATCCCCGCGGCGTTCACGAGGATGTCGGGCGCGCCGAAGAATTCCGGCGCCTTCGCGCAGGCCTGCGCGAGCGCCTTGCGGTCGTTGAGGTCGCAGGCAAGCGCCGCGGCCTGGAGGCCGTCGCGCGCGAATTCCTCGACGGCCGCGCGCAGCTCCGTTTCGCGGCGCGCGACCAGCACGGCCTTCGCGCCCGCCGCGCACAGCGCCCACGCGATGCCCTTGCCGAGGCCGGAGTTGCCGCCGGTGACGAGCGCCACGCGGCCGGTGAGGTCGAAGAGGCGGCCGAGCCGCGGGTCGAGGGGCATGGGGGTCCGTTCGTTCAGGATTCGGGCGCGGGGGCCTGCATGCCGCCATGCCACTCGCCCGAGGATTGCGAGATGTAGATGCGCGGCTGCGAAGACGCCATGTGCAGCTGCTGGTACGACACCGGGCGGCTGTTGCCGGCGCTCGCCGCGATCTCGACCGTCATGCCGTGCGTGCCGCGCACGAGCCCCAGCGCCTTGCACGCGGCTTCGGGGAGCGCGCCGCAGCTCGCCAGGTGCGCGATCTTCGAGATCGGAAGCCCGTTCGCTTCCTCCACGAGCTGCGCGAAGTTCGCGCCGTCGAGCGCGCGCGGAGCGGCCTTCGCGATGTAGGGATACGCTTCGGGATCGATGTAGACCTGGTTGAACGCGACGAGCTTTCGGCCGACGCGGATCTGGCGGTCGATGCACAGGAGCGGCTTTCCCGCCGCGCCCTGCGCGAGCCACTCGTGCCACGGGCCGCGCGCGGCGACGCGGCGCCGCCCCGTCACCTTGGTGAAGATCGGAAGGAAGGTCCTGCCGTCGGCGTCGAGGAACCGGAAGAGCCACGGGCCGCCGATGCGCCGGTATGCGGGCGCGACGAAACTGCCGCTGCGATGCTTGCGCGTGACGAACCCTTCGGCGACGAGCATCTGGATCGCGCGCTGCACGGTGCCGAGGCTGTAGGGCGTCATGCGCGTGAGCTCGACCTCGGTGGGGAAGCGATCGCCGCTCTTCCACCAGCCGTCGCCGATCGCCGCGACGAGCGCCTCGCGCAGGATGAGGTACTTCGGCGCGCCCGCATCCGCGCGCGGGCGATAGATCGGGAAGAAGTTGCGCGCCCTGGCGGGCGCCTGCGAGCTCACGGCGTTGCTTTTCCCATGACGGACTTTGATCGCGCCGATTTCGTTGACAGTCCAACTGC
>DASUXK010000309.1:0-10019 GCA_036377935.1 Usitatibacter sp. | reverse complement strand
AGATCCACGCGCTGCCAGGCCACGACGCGCTCAGCTCTCGGCCTGGATCGACTTCAACGCGGCCATCTTCTCCTCGAGGTAATGGATGTTCACCCCGCCGCGGATGAAGGCCGCGTCGTTCATCAGCTCCTGGTGCAGCGGGATGTTGGTCTGGATGCCCTCGATCACCATCTCGGACAGGGCGACGCGCATGCGCGCGATCGCCTGCTCGCGCGTGTCGCCGTAGGCGATGAGCTTGCCGACCAGCGAGTCGTAGTAGGGCGGCACGTAATAGTTGGCGTAGACGTGGGAGTCGTAGCGGATCCCCGGCCCGCCCGCCACGTGGTACTGCGTGATGCGGCCCGGCGACGGCACGAAGGTGTACGCGTTCTCGGCGTTGATGCGGCACTCGATCGCGTGGCCGCGCTTCACCACGTCGCGCTGGCGCAGCTTGAGCTTCATCCCCGCGGCCACGCGGATCTGCTCCTGCACGATGTCCACCCCGGTGATCACCTCGGTCACGGGGTGCTCGACCTGCACGCGCGTGTTCATTTCGATGAAATAGAACTCGTCGTTCTCGTACAGGAACTCGAACGTGCCCGCGCCGCGGTAGCCGAGCTTGCGGCACGCCTCGGCGCATTTCTCGCCGATGCGCTCGATGAGGCGCGGCTTCACGTGCGGCGCGGGGGCCTCCTCGATGATCTTCTGGTGGCGCCTCTGCATCGAGCAGTCGCGCTCGCCCAGGTAGATCGCCTGCTTGTGCTCGTCGGCGAGGACCTGGATCTCGATGTGGCGCGGGTTCTCGAGGTACTTCTCGAGGTAGACCACCGGGTTGTTGAAGGCGCTCTGCGCCTCCGCGCGCGTCATGGTGACGGCGTTGATGAGCGCGGCCTCGGTGTGGACCACCCGCATGCCGCGGCCGCCGCCGCCGCCCGCCGCCTTGATGATCACCGGGTAGCCGACCGCCGCGGCGAGGCGCCGGATCTCCTTGGGGTCGTCCGGCAGCGGTCCCTCGGATCCGGGGACGCAGGGGATGCCGACCTTCTTCATCGCCACCTTCGCGGCGATCTTGTCGCCCATGGTGCGGATCGACTCCGCGCGCGGGCCGATGAACACGAAGCCGGAGTTCTCGACGCGTTCGGCGAAATCCGCGTTCTCGGACAGGAATCCGTAGCCGGGGTGGATCGCCTGCGCGTCCGTCACCTCCGCGGCGCTGATGATGGCCGGGATGTTGAGGTAGCTGTCGCGGGAGGGGGGCGGCCCGATGCACACCGACTCGTCGGCGAGCATCACGTACTTGGCGTCCGCGTCGGCCTCGGAATGGATCGCCACGGTCTTGATGCCCATCTCGCGGCTCGCACGCTGGATCCGCAGCGCGATCTCGCCGCGGTTGGCGATCAGGATCTTCTCGAACACGGCGGTTCTACTCGATCACGAACAACGGCTGCCCGTACTCCACCGGCTGCCCGTTCTCCACGAGGACCGCCTTCACGGTGCCCGTGGCATCCGACTCGATCTCGTTCAGCAGCTTCATCGCCTCGATGATGCACAGCGTCTGGCCCTTGGTGACCGACTGGCCGACCTCCACGAACGCGGGCGCTCCGGGCGAGGGCGCGCGATAGAACGTGCCCACCATCGGGGACTTGAGCGTGTGGCCGGCCGGCTCGACGGCCTTCGGCGCCTCGGCGGCGGGTCCCGCGGCCGGCGGGATCGCGGCGACCGGGGCCGACATCGGCATCTGCATCGACATGGGCGCGGCGGCCATCAGCACCTGCGGCGATCCCGCGGCCTGGCGGCAGATGCGGACCTTCTCCTCGCCTTCGGTGATCTCGATCTCCCCGATGCCCGACTCCTGGACGAGATCGATCAGCTTCTTCAGCTTGCGCAGATCCATGGATGCTCCTCAGGCGGCCCGATCGCCGCGCACGGCGCGGATCGCCGCCTCGAGCGCCAGCTCGTAGCCGAGCGGGCCGAGCCCCACGATCACGCCGGCGGCCAGATCCGAGAAGTACGAGTGGTGCCGGAACGGCTCGCGGGCATGCACGTTGGACAAGTGGACCTCGATGAAGGGAATGCGGACGGCCGCGAACGCATCGCGCAACGCGACGCTCGTATGCGTGAAAGCCGCGGGATTGATGACGATGAACGACGTTCCGTCGTTTTTCGCCGCCTGGACGCGGTTCACGAGCTCCGCCTCGGAGTTGCTCTGGAACGCCGTCACGGCCACGCCCGCCTCGCGTCCCCGCGCCTGGAGCCGCCGGTCGATGACCTCCAGCGTGTCGGTGCCGTAGTGCTCGGTTTCGCGGCCGCCGAGCAGGTTCAGGTTCGGCCCGTGAATGACCAGGATCGTGGGCATGGCCTGCGAGTTTGCCGCAGTTTCCGGAAGATTGTCCAGTTTTGGCGACGATACGCTCGAGGGGTTCAAACCCTGTCGGGCGCGTCGGCACGGTTCCCGCTTGCGGGCGCCGGCTCAGGCATGAAGTACGCAACTTCTCCGACGTTCACGGAAGATAGCGTTAATTGCCCGGCCCTTTGGCGCCTGCCCGGGCGATGACATCCGCGAGCCCAGCCTCGGAGTAAGCGCCAACATGCTGCTCGACGACACGTCCCTGGGCGTCCAGGACCACCGTGAAGGGCAGCACCCGGTCGCGATTTCCGAGGGCGACGGCGAGCGCGTCGACCTCGGGACCGCCGAGCAAAAGTGGATACGCGACCGGGACTTCCTCGGCGAAGCGGGCCACGCGCTCCGGGTCGTCGCTGGTGAGCCCGAGGATCTGCGCCCGCGTCCCCACCCGGGCCTGGACACGGCTGAACGCCGGCATCTCCGCCCGGCACGGTGCGCACCAGGGGGCCCAGAAGTTGAGGACCAGGACCTTCCCGGCGTAATCGCCCAGCTGATGCGGGCGGCGCGCGGTGTCGTGCAGCAAGGTGGCGAACACCGCCTGGGGCGCCACGAGCGGGGGAGCGATGCGCGGGCGCTCGCGGTGCGCGAGCCACGAGGCCGATCCGGCGACCATCGCGAGAACGCCCACGGCGACGAAAAGCCAGCGGCTGCTCATGGGGGCGCGGCGCGGGTTTCGTCCTCGACCCACTGCAGGTAGGCGGGCAGCCCGCGCTCGACGGGCCAGGCGACGATTTCGGGGACCGCATACGGATGGCGCTCGCGGATCGCCGCCTCGAGCGCCGGATAGCGCTCCGCCGTCGATTTGATGAGCACCGGGCGCTCGGTCGCCTCCTCGAGGCGGCCCTCCCATCGGTAGAACGAGGCGACCGGGGGACGAACGTTCGCGCAGGCCGCCAGTCTCAACTGCACGAGTTCCCTCGCGAGATTGAAAGCCGCGTCGGAGTCGGGTAGGTTGGTGAGGACGAAGATGGCGGACACGGCGGCGGGGCATGCCCGCGGACGATGCCGTCGCGGACGAACGGAACGGTGCTCTCGATGCGGCTGCTGCTGATCTCGATTCTACTGGGTTTCCCCCTCCTCGAAGCCGTGGTCCTGGTGCGCCTGAGCCAAACGCTCGGCTGGTGGGTGCTCGCGTGGGTGGTGCTCTCGGCCTGCGCCGGCATGGCGCTCATCAAGGAGGCGCGCTTCACGCTGCTCGCGCGACTCGCGGCCGGCCTCGCCGAAGGCGAGTTCTCCATCGCCGCGTTGAGCCACAGCGCCCGCACGGTGTTCGCGGGTCTGCTCCTCATCTTTCCCGGCGTGGTTTCGGACCTCATCGCCATCACGCTGCTCCTGCTGCCCGGGCCGCGCACCGCGCGGCACTCCGCCGGCCGCCGCCCGGCAGGAGGCTCCCTGGGCGACGGCGTGCTCATCGAAGGCGAGTTCCGGCGCACCCGGTGAGCCCCGGCCTTCGGGCCGGTCCCATGCGTTAGAATTCAGGACGCCCGTCGCGTCGGTCCTGAGCGACGGTTCCCGGCGCTCCAGGAAAGTCCCAATTGCCCGAAACCCCGCCGACCGGCCATGAGGTCCGGCTAGAGCCGAGCGGCCACACGTTCACGGTGGCCCCCGGAGAAACGATCCTCGAGGCCGCGTTGCGCCAGGGGATCGGATTGCCCTACGGATGCCGCAACGGCGCGTGCGGCGCGTGCAAGGGCGTGCTGAAATCGGGGATGCTCGAGTACGGCGAGTACCAGGAGCGTGCCCTGCACCCGCACGAGAAGGCCGCCGGCAAGGCGCTCACCTGCTGCACCCGCCCGCTCACCGACATCGTGTTCGAGGTGCGCGAGGTGTCGGGGGCCAAGGACCTCGTCATCCGCACCATGCCCGCGCGCGTGGAGAAGGTGGACAAGCCGGCCGAGGACGTCGCGGTCCTCTCGCTCAAGCTTCCGGCGGGCGAGCGCCTGCAGTTCCTGGCGGGGCAGTACATCGACATCCTTCTCAAGGACGGCAAGCGGCGCAGCTTCTCGATGGCGAACGCCCCGCACGACGACCGCTTCCTGCAGCTGCACGTGCGCAAGTCGCCCAACGGCGCGTTCTCGAGCTTCGTCTTCGAGCAGATGAAGGAGCGCGCGATCCTGCGCTTCGAGGGCCCGCTCGGGACGTTCTACCTGCGCGAGGATTCGGACAAGCCGATCCTCTTCGTCGCGGGCGGAACCGGCTTCGCCCCCATCAAGGCGATGATCGAGCACTGCTTCCACGCCGGCATCGACCGCGAGATGGTGCTCTACTGGGGCGCCCGGTCCCTCAAGGACCTGTACATGGGCGCCCTTCCGGGGCGATGGCAGCAGGAGCACCCGAACTTCACTTACATCCCGGTGCTGTCCGATCCGCTGCCCGAAGACGGCTGGAGCGGGCGGACCGGGCTCGTCCACCAGGCGGTGCTCGACGACTTCGCCGACCTCTCGGGCTACGAGGTCTACGCGTGCGGCGCCGCGGGCATGACCGACCTCGCGCGGAAGACCTTCGTCGAGGAGCGCGGGCTGCCGGAGGACGAGTTCTACTGCGACGCGTTCACGCCTTCGGTGGATCCGCGCAAGTGACGCGCGGCTGACGCCCTTCCGGGCGCGTCATCCCCGGGACGTCGGGGATCCGCCCTTTCGCGCTTCGCGCTCGCGCAGCACCTTGCGCTGCACCTTCCCGGTGGTCGTCATCGGCAGCTCCGCGATGAACTCGATCTCGCGCGGCTGCTGGTACGGCGCGAGGTGCTGCTTCACGTGCGCGCGGATGGAGTCCTTGAGCGCCTCGGAAGCGCACTCGCCCGCCGTGAGCGTGACGAAGGCCTTGATGAGGTTGCCGCGCGTCGCATCGGGCGTGGGAACCACCGCGGCGTTCGCGACCGCCGGGTGCCTCACCAGGCAGTTCTCGATCTCCGAGGGGCCGATGCGGTAGCCCGCGCTCTTGAAGACGTCGTCGGAGCGGCCCTGGTACCAGAGGTAGCCGTCCTCGTCCATCGAGGCCTCGTCGCCGGTGCGGCACCACTCGCCGCTGTACTTCTTCGCCGTGGCCTCGGGGTTGCCCCAGTAGCCGAGGAAGAAGACGGGGTCCGGCGTGCCGTCGATCCACGTGCGCGCGAGCGCCACGTCGCCCACGCTTCCGCGCGGCACCTCGCGGCCTTGCTCGTCGACGACCGCGATGCGATGGCCCGGATAAGGGCGCCCCATCGAGCCGGGCCGCACCGGCCAGAAGGTGTGCGAGTTGCCCACGATGTAGTTGATCTCCGTCTGCCCGAAGATCTCGTTGGGCGTGACGCCGAGCTCCTCGCGCGCCCAGTGGAACACCGTCGGCCCCATCGCCTCGCCGCCGCTCATGAGCGAGCGCAGGCGGATCGGGAATCGCGATCGCGGCGAGGGAAACGCCTTCATCATCATCTTGAGCGCGGTGGGCACGAGGAAGGTGTTGCGGATGCCGTAGCGCGCGAGGAGGTCGAACGCGCGCTCCGGATCGAAGCGGCCGCGAAAGCCGAGGATCGGCCGGCCGTGGTAGAGCGTGGGCATGAGCGCATCCCACAGCCCGCCGGTCCACGCCCAGTCCGAAGGCGTCCAGAACACGTCGCCCTCCTGCGGGAAGACGTCGTGCGAGTGCTCGAAGCCGGGCAGGTTGCCGAGCAGCACGCGGTGCGGCAGGAGCGCGCCCTTCGGCGGCCCCGTGGTGCCGCTCGTGTAGATGATCGCGCACGCATCCTCGGGTCCCGTCGCGGCCGGGGCGTATTCGGAGGCCGCACGCTGCAGCGTCTCCTCCCACGGGCGCACGTGCGCGCCCCGCGCGCCGGCCACGCCGATCACATCGCCCAGCGCCGGGAGCCGGTCGCGAATGGGGGCGAGGTTCGCATACGTGTCCGCGTCGGCGATCGCGACCTTCGCGCCGCTGTCGCGCAGGCGGTAGTCGAGCGCTTCCGGACCGAACTGGAACGAGAGCGGCACCGCGATGGCGCCCATCTGGAAGCAGGCGAGGTACGAGGCCACCGTCTCCGGGCGCTGCGGAAGCATCAGGGCCACGCGGTCGCCGCGCGCCACGCCGAGCGCCGCGAGCGCGTTCGAGAGCCGGTTCGAATCCGCGAGGAGCGCCGCGAACGTGAGCGTGCGCCGCTCGCCCGACTCGTCCTCCCAGTGGACCGCGACGCGCGCCGGATCCGCCGCCCATCGGCGGCACGCGGCCTGCGCGATGTTGAAATCCGCGGGCACCTTCCAGCGGAACGAGTCGTAGCGTTCCTGGTAGCGGTCCTGCACGACGGGCCTCCTAGCGGGCGAGCGCGGCCTCGATGTCGGCGAAGGTCTGCGCCACCTCGAAGGTCTGCAGCTCCATGCCGAGCTGGCGCGCCACCTGCGAGGCGGAGAAGATGCCGCGGATGCGCTGCCCGTTGTCCTCGGCGACGGTGAGGTGGCGGCGGCGCGCGGCCTTGAGCGTGGCGACCACGTGGCCCACGCGCATCTGCGCCACCTCCACCAGCGAGAGCGCGTCGAGCTGCGCGGCCGGCGTCATGATGTCGCGCACCTGCACCTCGGCATGGGAGACGCCGTGCGAGTGCATGAAGCGCATGGGCTTGCCGCCCAGCAGGTCCGTCGCGGTGACGATGCCCGCGACCGAGCCCTGCGGGTCGAGGGCGAAGAGCAGGCGCACGCCGCGCCGGATCATCACCGCGTGCGCGCCATCGATGGGCTCCTCGGGCGTGGTGGTCGCGGCGCTCACCGAGCGCAGGTCGGTCATCACGGAGAAGGCCGGATCGTCGAGCGTGACGCGGCCGGGAGGGTTGGGCGTGGCGATGCGGGCGCCCGGCGCCAGCGGCGTCAGGGTGAGGGGAGCGTACTCGCGCATGGAACCTCCTGCGATGTCAGCCGGCGAGCTCGGCGCTGCGTCGGAAATGCCGGTCCGCTTCCTGCGGCTTGCCGAGCTGCTCCATCAGCGTCGCGAGGGTCATGTGCCCGTCGTGCGTGGGCTCGAGGGCGAGGCTCGCCTCGATGTAGCTCTGCGCCTTGCCCCACAGCCCCTGCTTCATGCACAGCTTGCCGAGCGCGAGGAGCAGCGCGGGGTCGCGGGCATGCTGGCGCAGCCATTTCTCGGCGCGCTCGATCTGCGGCAGCGCGTCGCTTCCCGCCGCCTCGCCGTACAGCGCGACGAGGGCCGGGTTCCACTCGCGCTCGAGCGCCTGCTCGACGATGGCGCGCGCCGCCTCGGTGTTGCCGAGCGCGAGGTGGTAGCGCGCGGCGGTCGCGGCGATCGCGGGGTCCATGCGCATCGGGCCGGGGAGCGCCTTCCAGTAGGCCTCGAGCGCCGCCGCGTCCTGCGACTTGCGGTTGAGGTTGCCCAGGTGCGCCCCGCGCCGCGCGGCGGCCGCCTCCTCCGGGCCCAGGCCGCCCAGCCGCACCAGCGAGGCCACGGTCTCCAGCACCTCGTCCCAGTTGCGCAGCGCCTGCTCGGCCTGCAGCTTCAGGCGCAGCAGCCGCAGGTTGCGCGAGTCGCGCGCCGACAGATCCTTCAGCACGCCGAGCGCTTCCGCGTAGCGCCCCTGCGAGACGAGGAGGTCGGCGAGCGTGGTGAGCCGCGCCTGGTCGACCGCCGGCGCGGTGCCCTTCGCATGGTCGAGGAACTGCTCGCGCTCGGTGAAGCGCCCGAGCTCGTGCGCGCTCCTCGCGGCGATGATCGCCGCGATGCCCTTCGTGTCCTCGCCCAGCAGCGCCTGCGCGGCGCTCTTCTGCGCCGAGGCGTAGCGGCCCTGGAAGAACGCGAGCAGCGCGTCGTTCAGCGCCTTGCGATGCCCGGAGCGCTCGCGCTCGGCGCGATAGGCGCGCACGCGGCGCGGGATCGCGACCAGCGTGCCGAGCAGCCGGAACGCGAAGTAGAAGGCGAAATACCCGGCGACGACCAGGAACGCCGCGAGGTTCACCGAGAGCTCGATGCGGTAGGGCGCGGAGACGATGACGACGTACCCGGTGGAGCGCTCGGCGAGGAGCGCGATGCCGACCGCGAGCGCCGCGAGGACGAGGGACCAGATGGCGAGGCGCATCTAGCGCTTCTCCTGCGCGGCCCGCGCGGCGCGCACCGCGGCGAGGCTCGCGTTGATGTCCGGGGGCGTGATCGCGACCGGCGTGGCGGCGAGCTGCTTCAAGGCGGCGAGCGCGGCGGCGGTCTCCTTCGCATGCGGGTCGAAATAGCGCGCGACCCAGGCCTGCGTCGCGCGCAGGTCCTCGCGGAAGGACGGCTCGTCGCGGGCGAGCAGCGCGACGCGCGCCGAGAGCAGGCGCAGCTTCAGGTTCTCGCGCAGGAAGTAGCTCTGCGCGGGACTCAGCAGCGCCGCGTCGGCCGGCTCCATGTCGCGGATGCGCACGAGCCCCTTCATCTCGTCCCAGAACTCGCGCGCGGCGCGCGCGATGCCGTTGCGATCGTCGCCCGGGCGCCAGTGCGACGGCCGGCGCGGCGGCGGCGCGTTTCCGGAGATCACCAGCGGCAGCGTGTCGGCCTGCCCGATGAGCCCGTCGATCTTCACCGCCATGCCGACGGTATCGACCTGAGGCACCGCCTTCAGGCGCTCGATGTCGGAGGCGATCGCGCGGCGCAGCGCCGTCGCGGGGAGCTTGTCGGCGCGCGCGAGGCGCTGGTCGGCGGCCTGCAGGGCGGCGAGCCCGGCCCGCACGTTGCCCGCGAGCTGCAGTTGCTGGCTCGCGAGCACGAGGACCTGCTCCACCTCGGAGAGCACGCGCTCGTCGGCGCTGCGCGCGAGGCTGCGGTACATCTCCTCGAGCGCGGCGCGCTGCTGCTGCGTGTCGGCGACCTTCGCCTCGAGCTCCACGATGCGGCCCTGCGCCTCGCGCAGCGTCGCCTGCGCCTGCTCGAGCGCGGCCTGCGTGCGCGCGGCCTGGGAGCCCAGCTCGCCGATGCGCGCGCCCGACTTGTCCTCGGCCGACTGCACGCCGACGCGCGTCTGCACCGCGAGCCAGCCCGCGCCGAGGGCCGCGAGGATCGCGACGACGGCGAGCGCGCGTGCGCCGCGGTCGCGCGGCGGCAGCTCGCGGCGTACGGGCGGGGGGGCGGGCGAGGGTGCGCTCACGGCGTCACGCGCAGGGTGGAGAGCGCGGCCACCAGCCCTTCGATGCCGGGCGCGGCGACGAGCACCTGCTCGAAGCGGCGCGCGTCGGGATGCGAGGCGATCGCCGCGTGGTGGACGACGAGCGTGGTGGCCGCGGCGCACCCGAGGCCTTCGGGGCCGACCATCTCGAGGAAGTTCTCCAGCGTCCCGGCGCTCAACGCCGTCACCGCGTGGATCTCGCCGCGCGACCAGGCCGCGAGCAGCGCGCGCGGATCCGTGCGCGGGCGCACGCGCCGGTAGCACTCGACGTAGTCGACGCGCGCGCCGTGCGCTTCCAGCACCTCGCGCAGGTGCTCCCTGCCGCCCTCACCGCGAAACACGATGACGTTCTCCCCCTTGACCGAGCGCATCTCCGGCAGCGCGAGGAGCGCTTCGCTGTCGTGGCGCTCGCGGGGTGAGATCACCGCGTCGAACCCCGAGTTCCGGAGCGCGAGCGCCGTCGCCTCGCCCACCGCGGCCACCCGCGCCCGGGGCGGCCAGGGGCCGCGGCGCCGCGCCGCGGCGAGGCCGTGCTCC
>DASUXK010000308.1:0-2791 GCA_036377935.1 Usitatibacter sp. | reverse complement strand
CGATCGGCAACCCGCGCACCGACTGGTGCTTCCGCACCGACGAGGAGCCGGGCCTGAACGGCCGCTCGCTCCTCTACGCCCGCGGCAAGGGCCTGGGCGGCTGCTCCTCGATCAATGCGATGGTGTACATGCGCGGCCAGCGCGGCGATTACGACCATTGGGCCGCGCTCGGCAACCGCGGCTGGTCCTGGAACGACGTGCTGCCGGTCTTCAAGCGCATGGAGTGCCACTTCGCGGGTGCCGACGATTTCCACGGCTGCGAGGGCGAGCTGCACGTGCAGAAGCCGCGCGTGGCATGGGAGATCCTCGATGCGTGGCGCGATGCCGCCGAGCAGGCGGGCATCCCGAAGGTGGAGGAATTCAACCGCGGCGACAACTTCGGCAACGCCTATTTCCACATGAACCAGCGCCGCGGCGAGCGCTGGAGCGCCTCGCGCGCGTGGCTGCATCCCGTGATGTCGCGCCCGAACCTGAAGGTGGTCACGAAGGCGCACGTGCGGCGCGTGAACGTCGAGGCGCGCGACGGCGCGAAGCGCGCGACGGGCGTCGAGGTCGTGATCGAAGGGCAGGGCGAGGCGAGCGCGAAGGCGCGCAAGGCCGTGATCCTCGCCGCGGGCGCCATCGGCTCGCCGCAGATCCTCCAGCTCTCCGGCATCGGCGCGCCGGGCGTCCTGCAGGAGTTCGGAATCCCGATGGTCCATGAGTTGCGCGGCGTGGGTGAGAACCTCCACGACCACCTCCAGATCCGCATGATGTGGAAGGTGAAGGGACCGACGCTGAACGAGCGCGCGGGGAGCCTCTTCGGCAAGGCCGCGATGGTGATGGAGTACCTGGTCCGCCGCACGGGACCGCTCACCATGCCGCCCTCGCAGCTGGGCGCGTTCGCGAAGAGCGACGAGGCCGAGCCCAGCCCCGACATGGAGTGGCACGTGCAGCCGCTCTCGCTGGACAAGTTCGGCGACCCGCTGCACCGGTTTCCCGCGATCACGCCCTCGGTGTGCAACCTGCGGCCCACGTCGCGCGGCTGGGTGCGCATCCGCGCCACCGATCCGCTCGCGGCGCCCTCGATCCGCCTGAACTACCTCACCACGCCCGAGGACCAGCGCGTGGCGGCGATCGGCATGCGCTTCACGCGCACGATCATGTCGCAGCCGGCGCTCGCGAAGTACCAGCCGAGCGAGTGGCGCCCGGGCCCCGAATGCGACCGGGAAGACGCGTTGGTGAAGGCCGCGGGCGACCTCGGCACGACCATCTTCCACCCCGTGGGCACGTGCAAGATGGGCAACGACCCGATGGCGGTGGTGGACGACCGCCTGCGTGTGCACGGAATCGAAGGGCTGCGCGTTATCGATGCTTCGATCATGCCGCGCATCACCTCCGGCAACACCAACGCACCGACCTACATGATCGCGGAGAAGGGCGCGGAATTCCTGCTTTCGGAAGCGCAATGAACCTCCGCATCCTCGCCTTCTTCGCCGCGCTGCTGGTCTTCGTGGCCGCCGCGTACCTCGAGATGAAGCCCGTCTCTCCCCGGGATGTGGGTCCCGCGGCGCGGGCGTCGGCATCCACCGCTTCCGAACGCCCCTCGCTCGCCCCGCGCTCGTCGCATGCGTCGCGGCGCGCTCCCCCGCCGCCCGTCGTGCATTCGGCCTCCGGGAAGCGGCGCTCCTCGCTGTCGGAAGAGCTCGCGCACGCGCGCTCCTATCGCGCGCTCTACGATCGGCTCAAGGGCTCCGCGCAGGGCGGCACGGCCGAGGGCCTCTACGTGCAGTACGAGATCCTGCGCAAGTGCGCCACCGTCACCGATCGTCCGTGGCGCCGCCGCGGGCAGGAGAAGAGCGTCGACGAGAAGCGCGAGGCCTTCCTCGCCGCGCTCCCCGCGAACGATCCGCTGCGCGACAAGCGCATCGCCGCCTTCGAGGGCGCCAACGTGAACCGCTGCGCGGGCTTCGAGGACGTGAAGGTCGAGCAGGCGGATCTCGACAAGCTCCTCACCGCCTCGGCCGCGGCGGGCGATCCGAAGGCCCAGGCCGCGACCGTCGAGCACGAGATCTGGCAGGCGCGCCGCTCCGGGCAATGGCGCACCGCGACGCTCTCCGATTCGCAGATCTCCACGCTCGAGCAGGCCATCGGCACGAAGGATCCCGATGCGATGGTGCTCGCGGGCCGGCTCCTCTCGAACACGTGGCCGGATCTCACGCTGCGCATCGGGCCCGAGGGGCAGGCGGTCGAGCCGCGCGCCTTCTACAACGCGTGGCAGATCCTCGCGTGCGAGTACGGCTACGCCTGCGGCGCGGATAACGCGCGGCTGCTGGACGAGTGCGCCTACAACGCGCACTGCGATGCGCAGAGCCTTCCCGATTACCTCTACTACTACGCCAGCTCCCCTCACGAGAGCGAGCTCCTCGCGAGCTACACCTCGATGCTCCGCGGCGCGGTCGAGAACGGGGACTGGTCGCAGCTCGGCGTCACCCGCGGGCCGCGCATGCCGGGGGCGAGCCGGTACATGTTCGGGCACGCGCCGGGTTAGGGTGATCGGCTCGCGACGGCAAGAACCGTCGCGACGAAGGCCGGCGGCGATCTCTTCGAGAGCACGCCCGATGCGTGGAACAAGCACCTGTACGCGACCTGGGCATGCGGCGCGCCTCGATCTTCAGCGGCGCGTCTTCTCGAAATACCCCTTCGCTCCCGCCGAAAGGATCGCGGGCAGGTGCGTGTAGATGTACCGCACGCCTTTCGCGAGCGCACTTTGCACGGCCTCGGTAGCCGCCGGCATCCCCGGCGTCTTCCC
>DASUXK010000307.1:0-7332 GCA_036377935.1 Usitatibacter sp. | reverse complement strand
ACGCCGCCGCGCGGGCGTGGCGCGATGCGGCGCAATCGGCGTTCCTCGCCGGATATTCGCAGGTGCGCCCGATTTCCGCGGCGCCCGGCCTTCTCGAGCTCTTCGTCCTCGAGAAGGCGCTCTACGAGCTCGGCTACGAGCTGGCAAACCGTCCCGACTGGTCGCGCATCCCGTTGCGCGGCCTGCTCGACATCCTGCAGCGGCCCACCGGGGGAGGAACGCCATGAACGAGATGAACGTGCTTCTGGAGCCGGTCCGCGCATCGCTGTACCAGGTGGGCGAGTTCCTGCCGCGGGTGCTGCTCGCGGCCGCGATCCTGGTGGCCGGCTGGCTCATCGCCAAGGCGCTGCGCTTCGCCATCGCCAAGGCGCTGCGCGGGCTCAACTTCCACGTGATCGCGGAGAAGGCGGGGATCGACACGTTCCTGCGCCAGGGCGGCGGCGAGGTGGATACCATCGGGCTGCTCGCGGGGCTCGCCTACTGGCTCGTGATCCTCGCCGCGCTGATGATCGCGTTCAACAGCCTGGGGCTCGCCTACGTGACCGAGCTGATCGGCCGCGTCGTGCTCTTCGTGCCGCGCGTGATGGTGGCGGTCCTCATCGTCGCCTTCGGGGCGTACTTCGCGCGCTTCGTGGGCGCGGCGGTCGCCACCTACTTCCGCAACATCGGCATGGGAGACGCGACGATCCTGGGCGCGATCGCCTTCTACGCGATCCTCGTCTTCGTGGTGCTGATCGCGCTCGACCAGCTGGGGCTCGGCGACATCATCCGCGAGACGTTCCTCATCCTCGTCGCGGCCTTCGCCTTCGCGCTCGCGCTCGCCTTCGGGCTGGGCGGGCAGAAGCGCGCCGCGGAGCTCATCGAGTCGTGGTCGCGGCGCGAGGGCGACGGCGAGGGCGAGGAGGGGCGCAAGCCCCCGCCGCCCGTGATCTGACGCGCCGCCTCAGGCCTTCGGCCCGTCGAAGGTCTTGATCGCCTCGGAGGCGACGCGGAACGCGTCGAGCGCGGCGGGCATGCCGCAGTAGATCGCCGCCTGCAGCAGCACGCCGCGGATCTCCTCGACCGTGACGCCGTTTCGCAGCGCCCCCTGCACGTGCACCTTCAGCTCGTGGGGGCGGTTGAGCGCCGTCAACATCGCGAGGTTGATGATGCTGCGGGTCTTGCGCGGCAGGTCGTCGCGGCCCCACACGGCGCCCCAGCAATACTCGGTCACGAGCTCCTGGATGGGCTGCGTGAAGGCGTCGGCGCTCGCGAGCGAGCGCTCCACGTGCTCCGCGCCGAGCACCGCCTTGCGGTTCGCCAGGCCCTTGTCGAACATCTCGCTCCTCGCCATCGTCGCGCTCCTTCGGGGAATCGGGGAAAGCGGCATCGTAACCCGGAGCGCCCGGGTCAGCTCCCGGCCGAAAGCGCCCAGGCGCCCTTGAGGAACAGCGCGGCCTCGCGGTGCGCCTCGCGCGCGCGCTGCACGATGCCGCCCATCTGGAAGAAGCCGTGCGTCATGCCGGGATACAGGCGGCATTCGACGTCCACGCCGTCGCGCGCGAGGGCCTCGGCGAGCGCCGTGGCGTCGTCGCGCAGGGGATCGCACTGCGCGGCGGCGATGAAGGTCGGCGGCAGCATCGTGAAGTCGCGCGCGGCGATGGGCGCGAAGCGGAAGTCGTGGTCGAGGTCCGTGCCGGCCGTGTAGTTCTCGAAGAACCAGCGCATGTCGGCCATGCCGAGGAAGTAGCCCTCGGCGAACTCGCGCCGCGATTCGGTCTCGCGCCGGCCGAGCGCCGTGGGCGTGACGAGCATGAGCGCCCCGGGCAGCGGCAGCCCGATCTCGCGGGCGAGGAGGGCCGCGACGAGCGCGAGCGTGGCGCCCGCGCTGTCGCCCGCGAGCGCGATGCGCCCGGCGGACTCGTTGCCCACCCCGTCGAGCAACGCCCGGTAGCTCGCGACCGCGTCGTCGACCGCGGCGGGGAAGGGATGCTCGGGCGCGAGGCGGTAGTCGACGGAGACGACGGTGCAATCGGCGTGGAGCGCGAGCGCGTGGCAGAGCGGCACGGCGCCCTCGCTGCTTCCGACGCAATAGCCGCCGCCGTGCAGCCAGGCGAGCACGGGGCCGGAGAACGGCTCGATCCCCACCGGGTGGTGCACCTGCGCGCGCATCGGGCCTCCGGGGCCCGCCAGCTCGCGGATCTCGGTCTTCACCGCGGGATCGGGCGCGAGGTCGAGCAGGCGCAGTCCCTTGTCGTAGACGTCGCGCGCCTTCTCCACGGGATAGCTCGAGAGCGGCGGCGTCTTCGCGCGCCGCATGCCCTCGACGATCATGCGGACCTGGGGGTCGAGCTGGGCCATCGTCGCGCCCGGGACCGCGATCATTCGCCGGTGCGCTCGACGCGGCAGACCACGCCGCCCACTTCCACCACGTCCTCGACCTGCGCGACGATCTCCACGAGCTTGCCGTCGAAGGGCGCGGGCACCTCGGTGGCGACCTTCTCCGTCTCGATGTCGTAGAGGGGCTCGCCCTTGGCGAAGGCTTCGCCCGCGGCCTTGTGCCACTGCTTGAGCGTGGCCTCCTCCATGTTCATGCCGATCCTGCCCAGCTTCAGCTCAACCATTCTGCGTCGCTCGCTCGCGTTGCACTACGGATTGGACCGCGGCGACGATGCGCGCCGCGTCGGGAAGCACGGCCTTCTCGAGCACCGGGGAATAGGGGATCGCGACGTCTTCCACGGCGACGCGGCGGATGGGCGCGCGCAGCGAGGCGAACGCGTTCTCGGCGACCGTGGCGGCGATCTCGCTCGCCGCGCTGCAGGTGCGACGCGCCTCGTCCACGATCACGAGGCGCCCCGTGCGCGCCACCGAGCGCACGATGGTGTCGTAGTCCATCGGCACGACGGTGCGCGGATCGATGAGGGTCGCGGAGATGCCCTGCTTCGCGAGCTCGTCGCATGCGCGCGCGGCGGGCTTCACCATGCTGCCGATGGCGACCACGGTGACGTCGTCGCCTTCGCGCAACGTCGCGGCGCGCCCCAGGGGCAGCACGTAATCCTCGTCGGGCACCTCGCCCGCCTCGCCGCCGCGCCCGGCGGCCTGCAGGAAGAAGGTCGGCGTATCGCCCCGCAGCGCGGCTTTCATGAGCCCCTTCGCGTCGCCGGGCGAGGAGGGCAGCACGATGTTCAGGCCCCCGAGGTTCATGAGCATCGGATGCATGCTGTCCGAGTGCTGCGCGGCGACCGAGCGCCCGCCGCCGATCATCGCCATGAAGACGATCGGCAGCCTCACCTGCCCGCCGAGCATGTAGCGCAGCTTCGCCGCCTGGTTGGCGATGGCGTCGAAGCCGGTGTAGATGAAGTTGCCGTAGAAGAGGTGGCAGACGACGCGCAGCCCCGTCGCCGCCGCGCCCACCGCCATCCCCGTCATCACCGTCTCGCTGATCGGCGTGGTGAGGATGCGTTCGGGGCCGAAGCGATCGATGAGGTTGCGCGTGTCGCCCACCGGGCTGATGTGCACGTCCTCGCCCATCACGATGATCGACGGGTCGCGGGCCATCTCCTCCGCGATGCCCTCGTTGATCGCCTGCACCATGCGTTTCCTGGCCATCGCGCCCTCCTAGGCGAACATGTGCTCGAACGCCGCCTTGGGATCCGGCCACGGCGACTGCGCCGCGAACTCGAAGGCCGCGGCGACTTCCGCGCGCTCGGCCTCCTCGATCGCGGCGAGCTTCGCTTCCGCCACGCCCGCGGCGGCGAGCAGCGAGCGGCAGCGCGCGAGCGGCTCCAGGGCGCGGCGCGACTCCACTTCCTCGTCGCTGCGGTACGACTTCGAGAGGAACGTCTTCTCCGCCTCGACGTGGCCGCGCAGCCGGTAGGTGCGCATCTCGAGGAACGACGGCCCCTCGCCGCGCCGCGCGCGATCGACCGCCTCGCCCGCCGCCTCGTGCACCGCGGCGATGTCGTTGCCGTCCACCGCGCGCGAGGGCACGCCGAAGGGCTCGGCGCGCTTCCAGATCTCGCCCGCCGTGACCGTCTCCGTGGGCGAGAACTCCGAGAAGCCGTTGTTCTCGCACACGAGGAGCAGCGGCAGTTTCCACAGCGCCGCGATGTTGAGGCTTTCCAGCAGCACGCCCTGGTTCGCCGCGCCGTCGCCGAAGAAGCACACGGCCACGCGGCCCTCGCCGCGCGTCTTCGCGGTGAGGGCCGCGCCGGTCGCGAGCGCGATGCCGCCGCCCACGATGCCGTTCGCGCCGAGGATGCCCTTGGAGATGTCGGCCACGTGCATCGAGCCGCCCTTGCCGCCGCACACCCCCGTCGCGCGGCCGTACACCTCGGCCACGAGCTTCTTCGTCTCGCGGCTCTTCGCGAGGAAGTGGCCGTGGCCGCGGTGGGTGCTGCAGATCCAGTCGGCGTCCGTGAGGTGCGCGCAGACGCCGACCGCGACCGCTTCCTGCCCGATGTACAGATGCACCGGCCCGGGCAGCTCGCCCTCGGCCTGCACCTCGCCGAGGCGTTCCTCGACGAGGCGGATGCGCGTCATGCGCCCGAAGAGATCGAGCAGGGTCTCCGGGGCGAGCGGGGGACGGTTCATCGTCGGGCCTCTATTTCCAGCCGATGTCCTTCTCGGCCTTGTCCAGGTAGCTGTAGTCGAGGTACTGGTTCATCCAGCCCTCGATGTCCTTGCCGAACGAGGCGGGGATCTTCTTCGCTTCGATCACGGCGGTGAGGATGAGCTTGGTCGACGGCATGTCGATGCGCGGGTCGGTCACGTCGATCGACTTCATCGCGTCCAGCACGACCGGCACGCCGCTCGGGGTGTTCATCTTGTCGGCCACGATCTTCGCCGTCTTCTCGAGCGAGTTCTCCTTGATGTACTTCATCCCCTTCAAGGTGGCGCGCACGAAGCCCTCGACCGCCTTCGGGTTCTTCTTGACGAAGTCCGGCGAGACGATCACTTCCAGGCTCTCCGCGTTCTTGATCGGCGGGCGCTGCTCGATGTAGTGCATGTTCGGGTTCTGCGAGATGGCGGTGGCGGCGGCCGGCTCCCACGAGATGAAGGCCGCGATCTCCCCCTTCTCGGCCATCACGGCGAAGTCCGACACCTTCGCGAACACGCGGTGGAACTTGATGTGCTGCGTCTTCTCGACGTAGGAGAGGATCGCGTCCTGCACCGTGCCCAACCCGGGGCTTCCGACCTTCTGGCCGTTCAGGTCCTTCCACGACTTGTACTTCTTCGCGCCCACCAGCGGGGCGTTGTACTTCGTGACGGACATGATCATCTTGAACTGCTGCCCGCGCGCGGCCATCTGCATGAACGGCGCGAGACCCGCGGCGATCATGTCGATCTCGCCGTTGGCGAAGTGGAGCAGGCCTTCGGGGCCGTTGTTGTAGGTGTGGCGCTCGATCTTGATGCCCTCGTCGGCGTAGTAGCCGAGGGCGTCGGCGACCCAGATGTTGGCGTAGTCGGCCTCGGAGCCGATCTCGTCGCCCAGGCGGACGGTGGTGAGGGATTTGCCCTGCGCGAGCGCGGCGGGCGCCGTGCCGAGGGCGAGGCCCGCGGCGGCGACGGCGAGCGCGCCCAGCAGGCGCCGGCGCAGGTTCGTTGCACGATCAGCGAATTGCATTTGGAGCCTCCTCGAGTGGTTCTGGATGGTATGCGACGGGGGAACGATGACGCGTGGAGCGGCGGCGCGCGGCCGGGAAGCCGCGCGCTACCTTTCGGCGGATGCGGGCACGGCGGAGTTGAGCAGGTTCGCGAAATCGGCGCGCATCCGCGTGAACTCGGGGCTCAGCAGGTTGCGCGGCCGGGGCAGGTCGATCGGCACGTCGGCGAGGATGCGCGCGGGCTTGGCCGACAGCACGATCGCGCGATCGCCGAGGAACACGGCTTCCTCCAGGTTGTGCGTGACGAAGATGACGGTGCCCTTGCGCCGCTCCCAGATGCCGAGCACCTCGGCCTGCATGCGCTCGCGCGTCGGCTGGTCGAGGCTCACGAACGGCTCGTCCATGAGGATCACGTCGGCGTCGGTGGCGAAGGCGCGCGCGATCGCCACGCGCTGCTTCATGCCGCCCGAGATCTGGTGGGGGTAGTAGTTCTCGTAGCCCCTGAGGTTCACCACGCCGATGATGTCGTCGACGATGGAGCGCACCTCGGACGCGGGCCGCTTCTTGATGCGCAGCCCGATCGCGATGTTGTCGCGCACCGTGAGCCAGGGCAGGGTGGAGGGCTCCTGGAAGACGAACGAGATGTTCTGCCGCTTCGGGTCCACCGGCTGGCCGTGCACGAGCACGCGCCCCGTGGAGGGCCGCAGCAGCCCGGCGAGGATGTCGAGGAGCGTGGTCTTGCCGCAGCCGCTCGGGCCGCAGAGGCAGAGGAACTCGTTCTCGCGCACGGCGAAGCGCAGGCCCTCGTGCACGGACAGCGCGCCGAAGCGGTGCGAGATGTCGACGTCGACCTTGACCTTGCGGCGGTCGGCCGGGGCTTGCGCGGGCGCGTGCAGCGTTGCGTTCATGGCGGCTCCTAGAGCGTGACCTGCCAGCGCCACCGGAACAGGTACTTCTCCAGCAGCAGCAGGATCTCGTTGAAGAGGAATCCGATGAGGCCGATCAGCACCATCGCCACCACGACCTCGGGAATGCGCAGCAGCTCCGAGTAGTTCACCATCAGGCGCCCGAGGCCGATCGGCGTGCCGCCCGTGAGCTCGGCGGCCACGATCGTCATCCACGCGGTGCCCAGGCCCACGCGCATGCCGCCGAAGATGTCGGGCAGCACGGTCGGCACGACGATGCGCGCGATCACGTACGCCTTGCTCGCGCCGTACACCATGGCGACCTTGCGGTGGATCGGCTCCACGCGCGCCACGCCGACCAGCGTGGCGGTGAACACCGGGAAGAACGCGCCGAGAAAGATCAGGAATGCGTAGCGCGTGATGCCGGTGAACAGGATGATCGCGAGCGGGATCCAGGCGATCGGCGGGATGAAGCGGAACGGTTCGACCACCGCGCGGATGTTGCGGTACACGCCGCTATAGAGTCCCATCAGCAGGCCGAGCGGCACGCCGAACACCACGCCCAGGCCGAAGCCCACGACGAGGCGATAGACGCTCGCCTCGATGTGCGCCCAGAGGCTGTTGCCGAGGACGTCGCCGTTGACGAAGAGATCGACGAAGGCGTGGTAGATCTCGACGGGGCCGGGCAGGTACGGCGACTTGTACGCCGCCGCGCCCACGTGCCAGAGGACGATCGCGATCGCGAGCGAGAGGCAGTTCCACGCGACGGTGCGCCAGCGCGAGCCGCCCTTCGCCTTCGCTTCGGTCCGCGGCCGGGCTTGCTTTATAGTAGGGCCACGCTA
>DASUXK010000306.1:0-6390 GCA_036377935.1 Usitatibacter sp. | reverse complement strand
CGCGAGACGCCGCAGAAGGAGACCACGCCCTTCTACCCGAGGAGCCCGTACGGCGTCGCCAAGCTCTACGCGTACTGGATCACCGTGAACTACCGCGAGGCGTACGGCATGTACGCCTGCAACGGCATCCTCTTCAACCACGAGAGCCCGATCCGCGGCGAGACCTTCGTCACGCGCAAGATCACGCGCGCGCTCGCGCGCATCAAGCTGGGCCTGCAGGATTGCCTCTACATCGGCAACCTCGGCGCCAAGCGCGACTGGGGCCATGCGAAGGACTACGTCGAGATGCAGTGGCTCATGCTGCAGCAGGAAAAACCCGACGACTTCGTGATCGCCACCGGCGAGCAGCACAGCGTGCGCGAGTTTATCGAGGCCGCGGCACGCGAGGTGGGCATCGCCATCGCCTGGCGCGGCAAGGGCAAGGACGAGAAGGGCGTGGATGCGGACGGGCGCGTCATCGTCGCCGTCGATCCGCGCTATTTCCGGCCCACGGAGGTCGATTCGCTGCTGGGCGATGCGACCAAGGCCCGCGAGAAGCTGGGCTGGGTGCCGAAGATCCGCTTCCCCGATCTCGTGCGCGAGATGATGCGCGAGGACCTCAAGGCGGCCGAGCGCGACGAGCTGGTGAAGAAGCACGGCTACGTCGCGTACGACCGGCACGAGTAGGCGCGGCGTGGACTGGAGCGCGAAGATCTACGTCGCGGGCCACCGCGGCATGGTGGGCTCGGCCATCGTGCGCGCGCTCGGGCGGCGCGGCGCGGGCAACCTCGTGCTGCGCACGCACGCCGAGCTCGATCTCACCTCGCAGGCCGCGGTGCGCGAATTCTTGCAGCGCGAGCGCCCGGCCGCCGTGGTGCTCGCCGCGGCGAAGGTGGGCGGCATCCTCGCGAACGACACGTATCCCGCCGATTTCATCTACGAGAACCTGATGATCGAGGCGAGCGTGGTCCACGAGGCGTGGCGCGCCGGCGTGAAGCGCCTGCTCTTCCTGGGCTCGAGCTGCATCTACCCGCGGCTCGCGCCGCAGCCGATGCGCGAGGATGCTCTGCTCACGGGAACGCTCGAGCCCACCAACGAGCCGTACGCCATCGCGAAGATCGCGGGCATCAAGCTCTGCGAGTCGTACAACCGCCAGTATGGCACCGACTACCGCAGCGTGATGCCGACCAACCTCTATGGTCCGGGCGACAATTACCATCCGCAGAACAGCCACGTGATTCCGGCGCTCATCCGGCGCTTCCACGAGGCGAAGGAAAGCGCGGCGCCGGAAGTCGTGATCTGGGGCACCGGGAAGCCGCGGCGTGAGTTCCTCTACGTGGACGACATGGCGGAAGCCTGCGTGCACGTGATGCAGCTCGACCGCGCGACCTACGAGGCGAACACGCAGCCGATGCTTTCGCACATCAATGTCGGCACCGGCGTGGACCTTCCGATCGCGAAGCTCGCCTCACTCGTGGCGAAGACGGTGGGCTACGCAGGACGCATCGCGTACGACCCGTCGAAGCCCGACGGCACGCTGAGGAAGCTCATGGACGTGGGCCGCCTCACCGCGCTCGGGTGGGCGCCGAAGGTCGGGCTCGAGGAGGGCCTCGCGCTCGCCTATCGCGACTTCCTGGCCCATCCCGGCGAGCGTCGCTGAAGCCGTGGCCGAGGCGGCGTGCGTCACGGTCGCGGTCCCTTCGTTCAACCAGGGCCGGTACCTGGAGCGCGCGCTCGAATCGATCTTCGCGCAGGAGGTGCCGGTCGAGGTGTACGTGGCCGACGCGGGCTCGACCGACGGCTCGCTCGACGTGATCCGGCGGTTCGAGTCCCGGCTGCTCGGATGGCGCAGCCATGCGGACCGCGGGCAATCGGCCGCCATCAACGAGGGGATCGCAAAAGGGCGCGCGCCGTACGTGAGCTGGCTGAACAGCGACGACTGGCTCCTCGAGGGCGGCCTCACGCGGCTCCTCGCGGCGCTCGAGGCGGCGCCGGCCGCGCCGATGGCCTACGGCCGCGCCTGGAACCACGACGAGCGCACGGGGCGAAAGAGTCCCGTGTTCGTGCGCCCCTTCGGCGAGCGGCTGATGGCCCAGCTCAACATCGTCTCGCAGCCCGCCACGCTGGTCCGCCGCGCCGCCTGGGACGCGCTGGGAGGCGTCGACGAGCGGCTGCAGATGGCGATGGACTACGACCTCTGGTGGCGCATCTACCGGCGTTTCGGCGCGCCGCTCTTTGTCGATGCGTTCGTCGCCGTGAACCGCGCGCACGACGCCACCAAGACCGCCACGCAGCGCCGCGCCCATTACCGCGAGGCGATCGAGGTCGTGCGCCGCCACTACGGCCGCGTCCCCCTCAAGTGGTGGCTCGCACAACCCTACGCGGTCTGGTATCGCTCGCTGGTGGGAAGATGAATTTTTCCCTCTCCCGAGGGAGAGGGAGACTTTGCTACCACTCCAGCGTCGCCACCAGCGGCAGGTGATCCGATGCCGCGCGCGCGGCCCGGCTGCGATGCGCGCGCACCCCGCGCAGCATGTCGCCCGGATGCGCCCACAGGCGATCGAGCGCGAGCATGGGCGCCCACGCGGGGAAGGTGCGCCGCGGCGGCGTGTGCACGAAGTGCTCGTGCAGCCACTTGAGCGGGCGCCCCCAGAGCCACCACTCGTTGAGGTCGCCTGCGAGCACCGCGCGGTCGTCGGGCCGATCCATGAAGTAGGGCAGCAGGCGCTGCACCTGGAAGCGGCGCTCGGCCGGGCGCAGGCCGAGGTGCGTCGCGACGAAGCGCAGCTTCTCGCCGCCGAAATCGAGGTCCGCGGCGATCGCGTTGCGCGGCTCGCGGCGCTCCCAGGTGAGGTCGATCTGCTCCACGTTCGCGATCGGGCAGCGCGCGAGGAGGCCGTTGCCGTAGTGCCCGTCGGCGCGCATGAGCGTCGCGCCCCAAACCGCGTTCAATCCGGTCTGCTCGGCGAGCCAGGCGAGCATGTCGATGCCGCTCGCGCGCGACTCCACCTCCTGCAACGCGATCACGTCGGCGTCGATTTCGCGCAGCACGTCGCGCACGCGCGTCTCCGAGAACCGGCCGTCGCGGCCGATGCCGCAGTGGATGTTGTAGGTGGCGACCTTCAGCCGCGGCATGGCGCTCAGCGGCCGGTGGTCTCTCGGTCCACGCGCCGCAGCCAGCGCTGGCCGAAGTAGACCACCGTCACGAGGAGCGCCGCGGCGAGCGCGATGAGCCAGCCGTTGATCTCCGCGGGCTTCACGATCCAGCGCGAGATCTGCTCGCTCAGCACCGTCGCCATGAGCATCCCGGGAAGGACGCCCACGAGCGAGCCGAGGACGAAGTCGCGCAGGCGGATGCGCATCGCGCCCATCACGAGGTTCACGACGACGAAGGGCGCGATGGGCAGCAGTCGCACGACCGCGACCGCGAGCGCGCCGCGGTGGTAGAGCGCGGCGGTGAGGCGGTTCAACCGCGGCCCGGCGAGGCGGCGCACGGTGTCGCGGCGCACCAGCCTTCCGGGGAGGTAGCTCACCACCGCTGCCACGATCATCCCGCACAGGCCGTAGAGGAACCCGCGCCACGGGCCGAACGCGATCACCGACACCATCGTGATGAACCAGCGCGGGAACATCGCGTAGCTCGCCGGCGTGTAGGCGAGGATCACGATGAGCGGCGCCCACGCGAGCTGCGAGAAATCGTGGCCCCAGCGGATGACGTTCTGCCGCGTGACGAGCGAGGCGAGCGGCGTGTAGGTCCATGCGAGGGCGAGGGCGACGAAGACCAGGCAGAGGCCGAGGAGGAGCCGCCGTCCGGGGATCATGGGAGCGGAGACGTCGGGACCGAATTCGCGCACGATGGACTCCAGCGGCAGCGGCTTCTCGAGGTCCGCTACCGCGACGAGGTTCAGTTGCGAGTCGGGAAGCTCCGGCGCCTCGAGGACCTCGATGCGGCGCGCGTGCCTGGGGAGAGCGGAGATCGCGGCGATCATCGAGCCGTGCCGCGCGATCGCCTCGGCCACCGCCTTCGGCTCGGCGCCCATGTGCTCGGCGATGAGCCCGTCGCGGATCGCGCGGATCTCGCGGGCCGCCGCCTCGTTGCCCGCCGCCTCGAACGTGACGTCGCACTCGGAATCCACGCCCATGGAGCGGTTGCTGAGGTTCGAGGAGCCCACGCGCAGCCACTCGTCGTCCACGATCATGACCTTCGAGTGCAGGTCGATGCAGGTGCCTTCCTCGAGGCCGTCGATGTGCGGGTAATAGGCCTGGAAGCGGCCGCGCTTGTCGGCCTCGCGCAGCTCGCGCACGAAGCGCGTGCGCAGCGCCTGCATCGTCACCTCCTCGAGCCAGCCGTGGCTGAGGAGCCGCGTGAGCAGCACGACCTCGGGCCCGTCGGGCTCGGCGAGGCGATCGCGGATCGCATCGGCGATCGCCTGCGAGGTGAAGTACTGGTTCTCGATGTAGATGTAGCGCTTCGCGCGCCGGATCATGTCGAGGTAGAGGTGCTCGATCTCGCGCACGCCGTCGTTCTCGGGGCTGGGCGCGGCGGTGCAGGCGACCGCCATCCCGATGTTCCTGAAGTGCACGGGCACGCCCTCGGGCCAGCCGTCGCCGGGCACCTCGATGGGGTGCAGCGGCTCGCCGGTGGCCGCTTCCCACCGCGCGCGCGCCACGGCGGAGACCGCATGCGCCGCCTCGCCGTCCATGATCGAGGCGACATCGTGCATCGGGGGATACGGCTCGCCGAGGAAGGCGCGGCGCGGATCGTGGGGCGCGTGCGCCGGGCTGTCCCAGCGCTTGGAGCTCAGGTCGATGCCGCCCGCGAACGCGATCCGGTCGTCGATCACCACGATCTTCTGGTGGTGCGAGCCGCCCACCGGGTGCGTGTCGTCGTAGCGGAAATCGACGCGCCGGTGCGGCTTCCACGCGAGGCCGTAGATCGGGGGGAATTCCCGGTCGTGGCCGAAGATCATCGGGTAGTCCCAGTCGAGGATGCGCACGTGCAGGCGGTGGTTGCGGTGCGCGAGGTCGTTCAGGAACTGGCCAAGCGTCACCTCGGGCTCGCCGTTCGCGCCGTAGCGCAGCACCGTCCGGCTGTCGAAGTCCCAGCCGACGATGAGGATCGAGCGCTCGGCGCGCGCGGCCGCGCGCACGAAGGCGTCGTAATAGGTCTGCGCGTCCACGAGGATCCCCGCGCGCCGGGCCTTGGCCGCGGAGGTGCAGTTCTCGCCGGGGCGGAAAATCGTTCCAGGGGCGTCCACGATGGGGCGGACAGTCCGCCGATGGGACTAGTTCAACTGCTCGTTCATGTGGCGCAGCCGATCGGCCACGGCGCGTAACATGGCCATCGCAAAGGCGGGCTGCGCCTTCACCGCGGCGAGGAGCGACGGTCGGTCGACCTGCAGCAGCTCGCATTCCGACAGGGTGGCCGCGGTGGCGGTGCGGGGCGACTGGTCGACGAGCGCCATCTCGCCGAAGATGCCGCCCGGCTGCACGATCTCCACCACGGCATTGCGGATCGCGATCGCGATGCGCCCCGATTTCACCACGTACATGAAGGCGCCGGTCTGGCCCTCGCGCATCACGACCGTGTCGCCCCAGTGGCGAACG
Source organism: Usitatibacter sp. (assembly GCA_036377935.1). Lineage (GTDB taxonomy): Bacteria > Pseudomonadota > Gammaproteobacteria > Burkholderiales > Usitatibacteraceae > Usitatibacter. The sequence continues at coordinate 804 of DASUXK010000306.1, read as the reverse complement.
GTGGCAGCGCGCGGCAGCGCCGCCTCGAACTGCGCGAGCATGCCCGCGTCGAAGACGCTCGATTCGCGCGCGCCCCCGTTGCCCACGCCCTTGCGCGCGGCCAGGCGCGCGGCGAGGAAGCGCAGCCGGTCGAACATCACGCTCATCAGCATCAGGGCGAATTCCGGCGTGCGCCCGAACGCCTCCTGGAGCTCGGCGCGGTCGAGCGAGATCGCCTCGACGTCGGTCTTCGCCGTGGCGCTCGCGCTGCGCGGCCGCTCGCTCACCACGGCCATCTCGCCGAACACCTCGCCCGCCTTCACCACGTCGAGCGGCTTGCCGCGGTTCGTGAGCGCGACCTCGCCCTCGACCACGTAGTACATGCGCGCGAGGGGGCGCTTGCCGAAGAGGCCCGCCTTCGCCGCCTTCTCCTCCTCTGCGAAGAGCGGCTGCCCGGCGGCGAAGCGCTCGGGCTTTCCTTCCTGGCGGAACAGCGACTCGGCCACCCGCGCGTCGTAGTAGCGGCTCTGCGCCGGCTTGAACGGCGCGGAAGGGGCGGCGGATTCTGTGGGGGCTGCGGCGGGCGCGGGCTGCGGCTTCGTGAAGTCGAAATCGTCGGTCATTCGGCGCGGAGCGGGCGGGCGGTCCATTAGAATGCGCAATTGTCGCATCCCGCGACGGGCCTGTAGCTCAGGTGGTTAGAGCAGGGGACTCATAATCCCTTGGTCCCTGGTTCGAATCCAGGCGGGCCCACTCCGAGAGCCGGTGCAGCCTCGGCGAGCCTTGTTCGCCCCGCTTCGCTCCCGCAGGTTCTGCTGAGGACGC
>DASUXK010000305.1:0-3674 GCA_036377935.1 Usitatibacter sp. | reverse complement strand
GATCCTCCCCGAAGTGCGAGGACTGCTCTTCGAGCATGCGATCCCAGGAGCGCGCCGTCAGCAGGGACGGATGGTAGGCGAGGTGGCAGCCGCCGCACTCGCTTCGCCACGTCGCGTCCATGGGAAGCGCGCGGGACGCGGATTTCTCCGGCGCGTCGTGAAACCAGGCGAGCGCGCCCACGGCTAGCACGGCCGCCATCGCGGCCGCGATGCCGCCGCGCGCGCGGACACCCGATTCGCACGCATCGGTCCGCTTGCGGCCGGTGAGCATCGAGGCGACGAGGTTCTCGCGCTCGGCGAGCGAACCCGCGAGCACGCCGGCGAGATGCACGCACACCACGGCGAGCATCGCCCACGCGATCCACTCGTGCGCCTGGTGCGCGAGATCGCCGGCGCGATAGCCGAAGCGGCCGGCGAGCGGCCCTTCGCCCTTCTCCGCGCCCAGCGCGAGGACGCCGGCGCCCACCTCGAGCGCGCCGAGGAAGAGCAACGCGTAGATGGTCCAGCTTCCGGCCGGATTGTGGCCGAGGTAGCGACGGTGACGGCCCCTCGCGAGGCCCGCGAGGTAGCGCAGCGCGCCGGCCAATGAAAGCGGAAAGGTCTCGAACCGCGCCCAACGCGTGCCGGCGAAGCCCCACACGAGGCGGAACACGAGCAGCGCGCCGAAGGCGTAGCCGAGGAATTCATGGACATCGAGATGTGCGGCGTCGCGAGTGAGCCATGCGGCTGCGAAGGCCCCGGCGAACGCCCAATGGAACACGCGGGTGGGCGCGTCCCAGACTCGGACATGGCGGGGGGCGGCGGCCATGGCGATCGGCGACTGGGCAGGCATCGTCTTATGCGGCGTGCCCACCGTGAAGAATCCGGATCGGACAAAGCCCTCCCCGAGCCGGAGCCGCTTTCGCGGTCCGGACCGGGGAGGTCAACTCCCTCTCAACTTGGAGACTTGGTGTAGCGCTTAGAAGCTGTATTCCATCCCGATGTCCCAGCTCGAGCTGGTCCGCGGCGACGGGCCGGCGCCCGTGCTCGCCTCGGTGAACACCGCCGATTGGGAGTTCGGGTTGAATGCGGCGTGGAAGCTCACGTTCATCGCCGGGTTCCACAGCAGGACGATGTTCGAGCCGTGGGCCTTGCCGAAGTTGTGCGTCACGCCGTCGGCGCCGTGGTACTCGTACTTGAAGTCCTTCCAGTACGAGGCCTGGATGCCGTAGGTCCGGTGGAAGAAGTAGCGCAGGTACACGCCGGCGAGGTTGCGCTCGGCGCTGGCGCCCGACTCGTAGTCCTGCTTGGTGCCGTTCGCCTGGATCATCGCGATCCACGAATGGGGTCCACGGTCGGCGACGTCCCACTCGACCCGCGTGCTGTACGTGTGGAACTTCTTCACCTTCTCGATCGGCGCGCCGGTGACCGGACGGCCGCCCAGCGTGCCGCTGAACGACAGCGACGAGTCCGTCACGCCCGGCGGGCAGGTGCCCGGGCAGATGAAGCTCGTCTTGTACGGCGTGAGGATCGACGCGTTGTCGTTGCCGTGGGAGTACTCGAGGCCCACCCACACGTCGTTATCGGTCTTGCGGAAGAAGTCGTACGCGATCGAATAGTACTTCTGCCACCCGTCCGACCAGCTGTTGTTCGTCACGCCCGTGTTCGGCGCGAACTGCAGCCACAGGCTGTCGTTCAGGAACGCGTGGAAGCTCAGCGTGCCCATCGTCTTCGCCTTGCCGGTGCCGCCCTGGCCGAGGCTGAAGAAGCGCGGGATGCCCGTCGGGAACACGAACTGCGTCACGACGTCGCCCGGCTCGTTGCCGTACGACATGCCGATGAAGCTGTTGTCGCTGATGGTTCGGGAGGTCGACAGCCGGTACTCGTCGTAGGCGAAGAAGTTCAGGTTGCTCGGCCCCGACTCGCCGTTGGTCACGGACTGCAGGCTGTTGTTGCCGAGGTAGCCGATCTCCGTCCACAGGCCGAGCCAGTCGGTGACCGGGCCGGTGTAGAACATCGCCATCCGCGAGATCGGGTTGGCGCGCACGTCGCTCTTCACGCCGTTCGTCTTCGACTGCGAGGCGAACGAGGAGATGAACCGCGCGGCGAAGAAGTCGGTCCAGTTGAGCGAGATGTAATCGCCGCCGTATTGCGGCTCGCCCGGCGCCGTCTGGCCGTCGGCGCGCAGCTTCTCGCGCACCACGGGACGGGTGTAGCCGCGCATCGCGAAGAGGCGGCCGGTCCGGGTGAAGTTGGGCACGTTGTCGGTGCCGATGTGGCAGGAGTTGCACACCATGCCGGTCTGCCGGGCAAAGCTCGGCATCGCCTGCGACTCGGTGGCCACGAACGGAAGCGCCAAGGCGAGCGCGGCCGTCGAGACCTTGATCAGGCTGGAAATACGCCACTTCATTGTGATTCCCTCCACTTATTGGGCATTTTCATTGGGTTCGACGCGCGGCCCTGCTATCGCTGCAGGTCGGTCTTCAGGAAGTTGACCAGGCCGTCCACGTCGAACACCGCTTCCGCGCCGAAGGCGGGCATGTTCGGGAACGACTCGTGGTAGAGGCGTTCCTGGCCGCTGCGGCCATGGCGGATCACCTGGATGACCGCCGCCGCCGGCGCGTGCTGCACGAACGGATTGCCGCGCAGCGCGGGTGCCAGGCGCGGGTAATCCGTGGCCGTGCCCTCGCCTTCGGCGCCGTGGCAGGTGCCGCAGCGCAGCCGATACAGGTTGCGGAAGTTCTGGTGCTCGCCGACGACCGGCTTTTGCTGCTCATAGACCGGCGTGCCCGCGACGGCAGCGGGGCCGACGGACGCAGCCACGGCCCCCACGAGGATTCCGATTGCCATCAAACCGCTTTTCGCCTTCACGTGATCCCTCCTTGTTGTTTGAAGCCATTCATTCCTACCGCCGGGCTTCTCCCCTTCACCGCCCGGCGATCACCGAAATCTCCACGAGCGCCCCGCGCGGCAGGTTCGAAACCTCGACCACCGTGCGTGCGGGCGGCGTGCTGCGGAAGAAGTCGTGGTACACCTCGTCCACCGCGGCGAGGTCGGAAATGTTGCGCAGGTATATGGTGGTCGACACGACGTTGGCCATCGTGAGGCGGTTCGCCTCGAGCACGCCGCGGATGTTCCCGAGCACGCGGCGCGTCTGCGCCTGGGCGCCTTGGCCGGAGGGGAAGTCCCCGGTGGCGGTGTCGATCGCGATCTGCCCCGAAAGGAAGAGCAGGTCGCCATAGCGCATGGCTTGCGTGTAGCCGCCGAAGGCCTCGCCCGAGGCGCGCGCGCGCGCCGGCGGCGCGGTCGGTGCGATGGGCGGCGTGGGAGCCACCGGCGCGGGTGCGGCCTGCGCAACCCTCGCGGGAGCAGGAGCCGGGCGCGGCGCGGAAGGAGCGGGGGCGGAGGCGGGCGCGGGCTCCTCCTGCTTCGCGATGACGCCCGCGCGGTTCTCGATGGTGGAGGGGTTGTCGCCGGGGCCCTGCTTGTAGATGAGCGGGCGCCCGCCGAGGGTGGTATTCCCCGTGGACGAGCAAGCGCCCAACGAGCCCGCCGCGACGATCATTGCGGCAGCAAGCCATGCGTTTCTGAGCTGCAGGACGACCTCCCAACCATTGCTATCGTTGTATTCGCGCCACGACCGTTGCGTTTTTCACGGACCGTACCGCGGTTACGGAAAGTATCATCGACTTTGA
>DASUXK010000304.1:0-8460 GCA_036377935.1 Usitatibacter sp. | reverse complement strand
GAGAGCCACGGCGCGAGGCCCTTGAGCATGTCCTCGGAAAGCCGCGTGCGGAACAGGATCTCGCCCATCCACACGAAGAGCGGCAGCGCGGTGAGCGTCCACGACGAGAGCGAGCCCCAGATGGTGACCGCCATCGCGTCGCCGGCCGGGCGCGCGGAGAAGAGCTGCATGCCGATCCACGCCACCCCCAGCAGCGAGATGCCGATCCACAGGCCGCTCCCCAGCAGCGCGAAGAGCAGGATGACGAGCACCGCCGTGATGAGGGCGTCCACCTATTCGAGCGCCTTCAGCTCCCGCGATTCGCCCGATGCGATCGCGCGGCCGCGCAGCAGCCGGATGAAGTCGTCCACCATCGCGATGCACAGGACGATCGCGCCCGCGGCCATGGACAGCTGCGGGATCCAGAGCGGCGTCGCGTCGTTGCCCTGGGAGACGTCGTGGAAGAGATGCGACTGCCAGGCGAGGCGCACGCTGTAGATCGCGAGCAGCGCGCAGAAGAAGGCGCCCGCGGCGTGGCTCCAGATCTCGAGCGGGCGGCGCCAGCGCCCGTCGAAGCGCTCGAGGAAGAGCATCACGCGGATATGCTCGCCGCGCTTGAGCGTGTGGGCGAGCGCGAGGAAGCTCGCCGCCGCCATGCAATAGCCCGCATACGAGTCCGATCCCCGCAGGTTGAAGCCCGCCAGCCGGCCCACGACGCTCGCCAGCACCATCGCGAGGACGCCGATCATGAAAAACGCCGCCACGTACCCGGCGCTCTCGTAGAGGAGGTCTAGAAACTTGCGCATCGGGAGTTCAATGGAGGAGGGTTGGGGAAGGTACGCCCCACGACGACCCTCGCCCCGGACCTCGTCCCTGGAGATCCCCGACAAGTCGGGGACCCCGGGGAGAGGGAGACGTTTCGGTTACTTCCGGTATGCGTCCACGATCGCCTTCCCGTCCGGGCCGGCGGTCGCGAGCCACTCCTCGGTCATCGTCGCGCCGACCTTCTTGAAGTCGGATTCGAGCTGCTTCGAGGGCGGCGAGACGTGCATGCCGTTCTTCGCGAGCTGCTCGAGGTACCACTTGTTCTTCTCCTGCGAGACCTTCCAGCCCCGCGCCTCGGCGGCCTTCGCCGCGTGCAGCACCGCGCCCTGCTCGGACTTCGGCAGCGCCTCGAAGGCCTTCTCGTTCACGAAGACGATGTTCTTCGGGATCCACGCCTGCGTGTCGTAGTAGTACTTCACGACCTCCCAGGCCTTGGTGTCGTAGCCCGTGGCGCCCGAGGTGATGTTGGCGTTCACCGCGCCCGTGGCCATCGCCTGCGCGAGCTCGGCCGCCTGGATCGTCACCGGCTGCGCGCCGGCGAGCTCGGCGATGCGCGAGGTGTACGGGTTGTACGCGCGCATCTTGAGGCCCTTCATGTCGGCCATGGACTCGATCGGCTTGGTCGAGTAGATGCCCTGCGGCGGCCACGGCACGGCGTAGAGCACGCGCATCCCCTGCTTCTCGAACCGGCTCTCGACCGCCTTGCGCGACACCTTCCAGAGCTTCTCCGCGTCCCGATAGCTCGTGGCGAGGAACGGCACGGAGTCGACGCCGAAGATCGGATCCTCGTTCGAGTAGCCGGAGATGAGGATCTCGCCGATCTGCGCCTCGCCGCCCTGCACCGCGCGCTTGATCTCGTTCGCCTTGAAGAGCGAGCCGTTGGCGTGCACGGTGATCCTGAGCTTGCCGTGGGTCGCCTTGTCGATGTCGGCGACGAACTGCGCGATGTTCTCGGTGTGGAAGTTCGTGGCGGCGTAGGGCGTGGGCATGTCCCACTTCACCTGGGCCGAGGCGGCCGTGCAGAAGGCGGCGGCGCAAAGGGCGGCGAGGGCGTGCGCGATTCTCATGGGGGTCCTCCTGGGTGGGTCCGGGCAAGCTAGCAAACGGGGATGCGCGTGTCAAAATGGCCGGCTGACGCTCGTCATTCCCGCCCCCGAAGTGCGTTGGTCGGGGGACGGGAATCCGGGTTGGAACCACAGATGAACACGGATGGACGCAGATGAGCGAGGCCGTTGACGCCGGGTGGCAGTTCTGGATCGACCGGGGCGGGACGTTCACGGACATCGTCGCCCGCAAGCCCGATGGGGAGCTCGTCACGCACAAGCTTCTCTCCGACAACCCGGAGCACTACCGCGATGCGGCGATCGCCGGCATCCGGCACCTGCTCGGCGTGGGGCCGGATGCGCCGATCCCGGTGGAGCGCATCGAGGCGGTGAAGATGGGCACCACGGTCGCCACCAACGCGCTCCTCGAGCGGAAGGGCGAGCCCACCGTGCTCTTCATCACGAAGGGCTTTCGCGACCAGCTGCGGATCGCCTACCAGAACCGGCCGCGCATCTTCGATCGCCACATCAAGCTTCCCGAGCTGCTCTATTCGAAAGTGTTCGAGGTGGACGAGCGCATGGGCGCCCATGGCGAGGTCGTCCGTCCCCTCGACGAGGACGCGGTCCGCGCGCAGCTCGCCGCCGCGCGCGCCGAAGGCTTCCAGGCGATCGCGATCGTCCTCTTGCACGGCTACCGCTATCCGGCGCACGAGGCGCGCGTCGCCACGCTCGCGCGCGAGGCGGGGTTCGCGCAGATCTCGGTCTCGCACGTCGTGAGCCCGCTCATGAAGATCGTCTCGCGCGGGGACACGACGGTGGTCGATGCGTACCTCTCGCCCATCCTGCGGCGCTACGTGAACCAGGTCGCGGCGGAGCTGGGCGGCAATACCTCGTCCGTTCGGCTCATGTTCATGCAGTCGAACGGCGGGCTCACCGACGCGATGCGCTTCCAGGGCAAGGACTCGATCCTCTCGGGGCCGGCGGGCGGCATCGTCGGCATGGTCGCCACGTCGGCCGCGGCGGGCTTCGACAAGGTGATCGGCTTCGACATGGGCGGCACGTCGACCGATGTCTCGCACTACGCGGGAGAGCTCGAGCGCGAGTTCGACACGCTCGTGGCCGGGGTGCGGATGCGCGCGCCCATGATGTCGATCCACACCATCGCGGCGGGTGGCGGCTCGATCCTGCATTTCGACGGCCAGCGCCAACGCGTGGGCCCCGACTCGGCGGGGGCGAATCCCGGGCCGGCATGCTACCGGCGCGGCGGCCCGCTCACGGTCACGGACTGCAACGTGATGCTGGGCAAGATCCAGCCGGCGTTCTTCCCGCACGTCTTCGGGCCGCTCGGCAACCAGCCCCTCGATGCCGAGCTGGTGAAGCGCGAGTTCGGCAAGCTCGCCGAGGAGATCGCGCGCGCGACCGGCCAGCCGCAGGACCCGCACGCCGTCGCGGAAGGTTTCCTGCGCGTGGCGGTCGCGAACATGGCGAACGCGATCAAGTTCATCTCCGTGCAGCGGGGCCACGACGTCACCGAGTACACGCTCGCCTGCTTCGGCGGCGCGGGTGGGCAGCACGCGTGCCTGGTCGCGGACGAGCTGGGCATGAAGCGCGTCTACATCCATCCCTTCGCGGGCGTCCTGTCCGCCTACGGCATGGGCCTCGCGCAGGTGCGGGCGCTGCGCGAGGAGGCCGTGGAGCGCCGGCTCGAGGAGGCGCTCGACGACGTGACGCGGAAATCGGCACGCCTCGGCCAGCAGGCGGCCGACGAGCTCGAGCGCCAGGGCGCGCGGCTCTCGCGCCTCGACAAGCGCGTGCACCTCAAGTACGAAGGCACGGATACCTCGCTCGTGGTGCCGCTGGGCGGCGTCGAGGAGATGCGCGCGGAATTCGAGCGGCTCTACGCGCGGCGCTTCAGCTTCCTCATGCCGGGTCGCGCGCTGGTCGCGGAGGCGGTCAGCGTCGAGGCGATCGGCGGCGGCGCCTCGACGAGCGCGCGCGAGCGCGCCGCCGGGGCCGCTTCCGGCGGCGAGCCGAGCGTGGTGGATCGCGTCCCGATGCACAGCGGCGGCCGCGCCCATCGCGCCGCGGTGTACCTGCGCGAGACGCTCGGCGCGGGCGCGCGCATCGCCGGGCCGGCCATCATCGCCGAGCGCAACGCGACCACCGTCGTCGAGCCGGGATGGGAGGCGCGCATCGGCGCGGCGGGCGACCTCGTGCTCGAGCGCGTCGTCGCGCGCGAGGCGCGCTACGCGCTCGGCACCGCGGCCGATCCCGTGATGCTCGAGGTCTTCAACAACCTCTTCATGTCCATCGCCGAGCAGATGGGCGTGCGCCTCGCCCAGACGGCGTACTCGGTGAACATCAAGGAGCGGCTCGATTTCTCCTGCGCCCTCTTCGACGCCGACGGCAACCTCATCGCCAACGCCCCCCACATGCCCGTGCACCTGGGCTCCATGGGCGAGAGCATCAAGACCGTGATCTCCCGCAACCGCGGCACCATGAAGCCGGGCGACGTCTACGTCCTGAACGACCCGTACAACGGCGGCACGCATTTGCCGGATGTCACCGTCATCACGCCGGTTTACCTCGAGTCGAAAACGGGGACAGTGCCCATTTTCTACGTCGGGAGCAGGGGCCATCACGCCGACATCGGCGGCATCACCCCGGGCTCCATGCCGCCCTTCTCCAGGACCGTGGAAGAGGAAGGCGTGCTCCTCGACAACGTGAAGCTCGTCGAGGACGGCCGCATGCGCGAAGCCGCGATCCGCGCGCTCCTTTCCGGCGCCCGCTATCCCGCGCGCAACCCGGACCAGAACATCGCCGACCTGCGCGCGCAGATCGCGGCGAACGAGAAGGGCGTGCAGGAGCTGCGGCGCATGGTCGAGCACTTCGGCCTCGACGTGGTGAAGGCGTACATGCAGCATGTCCAGGACAACGCCGAGGAGTGCGTGCGCCGCGTGATCGGCGTGCTGAAGGACGGCGCGTTCGCCTACGAGATGGACAACGGCGCCGTGATTCGCGTGAAGATCACGATCGGCGCGGACCGGCGCAGCGCCACCATCGACTTCACGGGCACGAGCGTGCAGCTCGAAAGCAACTTCAACGCCCCCTCGGCGGTGGTGTACGCCGCGGTGCTCTACGTCTTCCGCTCGCTCGTGGACGACGACATTCCGCTGAACGCCGGGTGCCTGAAGCCGCTCGAGATCGTGATCCCCGAAGGCTCGATGCTCAATCCGCGCCCGCCGGCCGCCACCGTCGCGGGCAACGTCGAGACCTCGCAGTGCCTCACCGACGCGCTCTACGGCGCGCTCGGGGTGATGGCCGCTTCCTCCGGCACCATGAACAACTTCACGTTCGGCAACGAGCGTTACCAGTACTACGAGACGATCTCGGGCGGAACCGGCGCGGGCCCCGGCTTCGACGGCACCGATACGGTGCAATCGCACATGACCAACTCGCGCCTCACCGATCCGGAGGTGCTGGAATGGCGTTTCCCGGTGCGTATCGACGCGCACGAGATCCGGCGCGGTAGCGGCGGGCGCGGAAAGTGGCGGGGCGGCGACGGCGCCACGCGCCGCGTGCGCTTCCTGGAGCCCATGACCGCGGCGATCCTCGCCGGCCATCGGCGAATTCCGCCCTACGGCATGGCGGGCGGCGAGCCGGGCGAGGTGGGCCGCAACTGGGTGGAACGGGCCGACGGCTCGCGCCTGGAGCTCTCCTACGCCGACGAGACGGACGTCGGCTGCGGCGACGTCTTCGTGATCGAGACGCCGGGCGGCGGAGGCTATGGAAAATAGGGCGAGGCGGGCACGTTTCCTGATCGCGCGGGTTGCGGGCCGGCGCGCGCAATCCTGCGCTTGACTTTTTTTCCGATGCGGAGCGCGTTCGCGCGTGTGCGAAAATTCACTTACCCCTTGCGATGGGCAAGCGTATAAAATGAGCGCCTTTTCCGTGGACGGCACTTCGCGCGAAAACGGAAGGGAAGACACGGCACAGAACGTGAAGATCGGCTCCATCACCCTCAAGAACCGTCTCGTCGTCGCGCCCATGGCGGGCGTGACCGACCGCCCTTTCCGCAGCCTGTGCAAGCGCATGGGCGCGGGCATGGCCGTGTCCGAGATGGTCGCGTCGAACTCGCTGCTCTGGGGCTCGGAGAAGACCATCCGCCGCGGCAACCACGAGGGCGAGGTCGAGCCGAAGGTGATCCAGATCGCGGGCGCCGATCCGGAGATGATGGCCGAGGCCGCGAAGTACAACGTCGACAAGGGCGCGGACATCATCGACATCAACATGGGCTGCCCCGCCAAGAAGATCTGCAACGTGTACGCGGGCAGCGCGCTGCTGCAGGACGAGCCGCTCGTCGCGCGCATCGTGCGCGCCGTGGTCGAGGCGGTCGAGGTGCCGGTCACGCTCAAGATCCGCACCGGCTGGAACCGGCAGAACAAGAACGCGCTCGCGATCGCGCGCATCGCCGAGGAGAACGGCATCCGCTCGCTCGCCATCCACGGCCGCACGCGCGCCGACATGTACACCGGCGAGGCGGAGTACGAGACCATCCGCGCGGTGAAGGAATCGGTGGGGATCCCCGTGGTCGCCAACGGCGACATCACCACGCCGCAGAAGGCGAAGCACGTCCTGGAGCAGACCCGCGCCGATGCGATCATGATCGGGCGCGCGGCCCAGGGCCGCCCGTGGATCTTCCGCGAGATCGACCATTTCCTCGAGACCGGCACCGAGCTTCCCCCGCCCACCGTGGCGGAGATCCGCGAGGTGATGGTCGGCCACCTGCACGACCTCTACGCCTTCTACGGCGTCGAGCGCGGGGTGCGGGTGGCGCGCAAGCACATCGGTTGGTACACGAAGGGACTCAAGAACTCCGCCGTGTTCCGCGCCCGCATGAACACCCTCGAGACCGCCGAGCTGCAGCTCGCCGCCGTGGAGCGTTTCTTCGACGAGCTCACCGCGCACTCTCCGCGCCTCGAATACGACGAAGAGGTCGCCCTTGCAGCGTAAACACCGGTACGACGCCAAATCGGAAGCGTCCGCGCGCGAGAACGAGCTCGCCTCCACGGTGCGCAGGGTGATGAAGCAGTACTTCAAGGACCTCGACGGCGAGAAGTGCACGGGCATCTACGAGATGGTCGTGTGCGCCGTGGAGCGCCCCATGCTCGAGGTGGTGATGCTGCAGGCGCAGGGCAACCAGACGCGCGCGGCCGAGCTCCTGGGCCTCAACCGCAACACGCTCCGCAAGAAGCTGCAGCAGCACGGGCTGGATTAGCGTCGTCGTTCCCGCGACGGCGGGAACGGTAGCCGTCATTCCCGCGAAGGCGGGAACGGTAGCCGTGAACGGTGCCGTCATTCCCGCGAAGGCGGGAATTCCATGGGTCCCCGCCCGCGCGGGGACGAGAAGAAAAATGCCCCCCATCAAGATCCGTCGCGCCCTCCTCAGCGTCTCCGACAAGACCGGCATCGTCGATTTCGCGAAGGCGCTGCTCACCCACGGCGTGGAGATCCTCTCCACGGGCGGGACGGCGCAGCTCCTCAGGCTCAACGGCGTCGTCGCGACCGAGGTCGGCGACTACACCGGCTTCCCGGAGATGATGGAAGGCCGCGTGAAGACGCTGCATCCGAAGGTCCACGGCGGCATCCTCGCCCGCCGCGACAAGCCGGACCACGTGCGCGCGATGGAGGAGCACGGCATCCCGCCCATCGACATGGTGGTGGTGAACCTCTATCCGTTCGCGAAGACCGTCGCGAAGCCCGGCTGCACGATGGAGGAGGCGATCGAGAACATCGACATCGGCGGCCCGGCGATGGTGCGCGCCGCGGCGAAGAACCACGCCTTCGTCGCGGTGGTGACGGATCCCGCGGACTACGCGTCCCTCGCGGAGAAGATGAAGGCGGGCCACGGCGCGATCTCGCTCGAAGACCGCTACGCCCTCGCCGCGAAGGCCTTCAGCCACACCGCCGAGTACGACGGCATGATCTCCAACTGGCTCACCGCCCGGGACGCGAAGGGCGAGGCGCGCGAGTTCCCGGACCGCCTGAATTTCCAGTTCCGGCTCGCGCAGGCGCTTCGCTACGGCGAGAACCCGCACCAGTCGGCGGCCTTCTACGTCGAGCGCGATCCGCCCGCGGGCACGCTCGCGACCTTCCGCCAGGTGCAGGGCAAGGAGCTCAGCTACAACAACATCGCGGACGCGGATGCGGCGTGGGAGTGCTGCCGCACGTTCGAGGTGCCCGCGTGCGTGATCATCAAGCACGCGAACCCGTGCGGAGTCGCCGTGGCGGAGTCGCCGCTCGCGGCCTACCGCAATGCCTTCCTCACGGATCCCACCTCGGCCTTCGGCGGCATCATCGCCTTCAACCGCGCGGTGGACGGCGCCACCGCGCAGGCCGTGGGCAGGCAGTTCGTCGAGGTGGTGATCGCGCCCGCGTACGACGAGGCCGCGCGCAAGGCTTTCGCCGCGAAGAAGAACGTGCGCCTGCTCGAGATCCGCGCCGAGAAGGGCGCCAACCGCCTGGAGCTGAAGCGCGTGGGCGGGGGCCTCCTCGCCCAGACCCCCGACGAGTACGACATCGCCGAGATGCGGGTGGTGACGAAGCGCCAGCC
>DASUXK010000303.1:0-3538 GCA_036377935.1 Usitatibacter sp. | reverse complement strand
ACTTGTCGGGGCGGTCATGCAGCCTCTTGAAATCCGCGCGCCCCTCCCCAAATCTTCGCCCCGAGGGCCGCGGCGACGTCCCGGCCCCGCCATCCAAGCCAACGAAAGGAGCGACCATGTTTCCGTCCCTGACGAGGTTTCCTGGCGACCTTTTTCCGGACATCGAAGGGCTCCAGCGCCAGGTGGAGCAACTGCTGGGCGTGCGCGGCTGGCCGTCGAGCATCCGGGCCGCCGGCCGCGGCGCCTTCCCCGCGATCAACATGGGGGTGACCGCCGATGCCGTCGAGGTCTACGCCTTCGCGCCCGGCCTCGACCCCGCGAAGATCGACGTCTCCCTCGACAAGGGCCTGCTCGTGATTTCCGGCGAGCGGGCGAGCGAGCTTCCGCAGGAGTCCGACAAGGTGAGCGTGTATGCCGACGAGCGATTCACCGGCGCATTCCGGCGCGCGATCTCGCTGCCGGAAGATGCCGACCCCGCACGCGTCGAGGCGAACTACCGCGACGGCGTGCTGAAGGTCGTCGTGCCGAAGCGCGAGTCCGCGAAGCCGCGCCGCGTCGAGGTGAAGGACGCCGCGAGCTGACCGCATCGATCGATCGAAAGGAGAACACCATGGACATGAAGCAGACGGACCTCAACCGCGAGGCGGGCGCGGCCGAAGCGCCGGCGCTCCTGCCGCCGGTGGACATCGTCGAGGACGAGGGCGGCATCACCCTGAAGGCGGACCTTCCCGGCGTCTCGAAGGAGAACGTGTCGATCCGCGTGGACGGCGACACGCTGGTGCTCGAGGGCGCGGTCTCGCTCGGCGAGCCCACGAAGCTGCAGCCGGTCTACGCCGAGATCCGCGTGGCCCAGTACCGCCGCAGCTTCGTGCTGAGCCGCGACCTCGACACCGAGCGCATCGACGCAGGAATGAAGAATGGCGTGCTCACCCTGCGCGTGCCGAAGCGCGAGCAGGCAAGGCCGCGCCGGATCGAGGTGAAGGCGGCGTAGAGAAGGACGCGAACGGCTCGATCCCACAGGGGTCCAACCTTCCTCGTTCAAGGAGGCCCCATGGAATCACTCCTGCGCCGTTCCTGGTGGATGCTCGCCCTGCGCGGCGTAGCGGCGATCCTGTTCGGAGCGTTCGCGCTCGCCTGGCCGGGCGCGACGCTCCTCGCGCTCGTCGCCCTCTTCGCCGCGTTCGCGATCGTCTCGGGCGCTTCCTCCATCGCCGCCGCCATCCGCCACCGCCAGGCCGATCATGGGTGGTGGATGGTGCTCGCGCTCGGCATCGTCGCGGTGCTCGCCGGCATCCTCGCGATCTTCCAGCCCGGGATCACGGCGCTCGTGTTCGTCGTGCTGATGGGCGTGAATGCGATCTTCACGGGCGCGATGGACATCGCCGTCGCGATCCGCCTGCGCAAGGAGATCCGCGGCGAATGGCTGCTGGTGCTCGCCGGAATCGTCTCGCTCGCCTTCGGGGCGATCGTGCTGGCCTATCCGGGCCTCGGCGCCTTCGCCCTCGTGTGGATGGTGAGCTTCTACGCGCTCCTCTCCGGCGTGCTGCTGCTCTCGCTCGCCCTGCGCTTGCGTCCCCGCGGCGCCGGCACGCTGCCCCCGCCCGCGCGCACCGGCACTGCGACAGGCGCGCACTGAGGAGATCTCCCGCGGCGTCCGCGTTCCGCGCGGCCTTTTCAGGGCATCATTCGGCCGCGCACGTACCACGGACGGCTCGCGTTCACCACGCGCACCACGAGAAGCATCACCGGGACTTCGATCAACACGCCGACCACCGTGGCGAGCGCCGCTCCGGACTCGATCCCGAAGAGGCTGATGGCGGCGGCCACCGCGAGCTCGAAGAAGTTGCTCGCGCCGATGAGCGCCGAAGGACAGGCGACCGAATGCTCCTCGCCCAGCGCCCGATTGAGCAGGTAGGCGAGCGCCGCGTTGAAGAGGACCTGCACGAGGATGGGCACGGCCAGGAGCGCGATGACGAGCGGCTGGCGGATGATCGCCTCGCCCTGGAAGGCGAAGAGCAGCACGAGGGTGGCGAGCAGGGCCATGACCGACCAGGGCGTGGTCCTCGCCGCCGCCCGCTCGAAGGCGCCCTTCCGCAGCAGTCCTGTGCGCAGCGCTTGGGCGATCGCCACGGGGGCCACGATATAAAGCACGACGGATACCAGCAGCGTATTCCACGGCACCGCGATGCTCGATATCCCGAGGAGGAGACCCACGATCGGCGCGAACGCGAAGACCATGATCGTGTCGTTCAGCGCCACCTGCGAAAGCGTGAAGAGCGGATCGCCGTTCGACAGCCGGCTCCAGACGAACACCATCGCGGTGCAGGGAGCGGCCGCAAGCAGGATCAGCCCGGCGATGTAGCTGTCGATCTGCGCCGCGGGCAGCCAGCCCGCGAAGGCGTGCCGGATGAAAGCCCAGCCGAGGAATGCCATCGTGAACGGCTTGACCAGCCAGTTCACGAAGAGCGTCACGCCGATGCCGCGCGCGTGCTTCCGGACCTCGTGGAGCGCGCCGAAGTCCACCCGCATCAGCATGGGCACGATCATCACCCAAATGAGCAGGCCGATCGGCAGGTTCACGCGTGCCACCTGCATGCCGCCGATCGCCTGCGCGACGCCGGGAAGGAGCTGTCCCAGCGCGACCCCCACGACGATGCACGCCGCGACCCAGGCGGTCAGGTAACGTTCGAAGACGCTCATCCCCGGTCCCGCCGGTGCAGCGTCGCGGGGATGAACGCCGGCGGACATGCCGTTCTCCGGATTCGTGGCGCTCCGGATGTCACCCGCAGCACGAGGACCGTTTGCCCTCGGGCTTCACCGCCCTCACGAACGCGCTGATGAATTTGCCGTCGATCTCGTTCGCAACCGCATCGGCGTCCATGCCCTCCGCCGAGAGGAAGGCGCGCGCATCCTCCGCGCCGTAGACGCGCGTGGCCTCGATGTCGATGCCGTCGAATCCGGCCGCCGCGAGCTTCGCGCGGTAATCCGAGTCCGTGAGCGCGCCCGCCACGCAGCCGACCCACAGCTCCATGCTGCGGCGCACTGCGGCCGGAACCTCGCCGCGCACGACCACGTCCGAGACGGCGAAGCGGCCGCCGGGCTTGAGCACCCGGAACGCCTCGCGCAGCACCTTGTCCTTGTCGCCCGAAAGGTTGATGACGCAGTTCGAGATGATCACGTCGACCGAGTTGTCGGGCAGCGGGATGTCCTCGATCTCGCCCTTGAGGAAGTGGACGTTCCTGAGCCCGCTCTTGCGCTTGTTCTCCTCGGCGAGCGCGAGCATGTCGTCGGTCATGTCGAGGCCGAAGGCGCGGCCCGTGGGACCGACGCGCTTCGCCGAAAGCAGCACGTCGATGCCGCCGCCGGAACCCAGGTCGAGCACCGTCTCCCCGGGATTGAGCTCCGCGAGCGCCGTCGGGTTGCCGCAGCCGAGCGATGCCTTCAGCGCGTCGTCGGGCACCGCGCCCGCCTGGTCCTCGTCATAAAGGTTGGAGGTGATGGGATCGCAGCAACTCGACTCCGCCGCCCGCGTGCCGCA
>DASUXK010000302.1:0-5122 GCA_036377935.1 Usitatibacter sp. | reverse complement strand
AGCGCCGCGGCGCCTGTCACGCCGAGATCGAGCTCGAGGGTGCGCCAGTCGCCCGGCGCGCGGTCGTGGCGCGCGACGCTCGCGAGCAGGCGCGCGGCGTTGGGCCGGTCGACCGGGTTCTCGCGCTCGGCTTCGGGCGTGTAGATCTCCTGCAGCAGCCCCCATTCGAGCCCGTGGCCCCGGCGCGCCTGCACATGCGCGATGCGCACGCCGCTCGTGTACCAGCGGTCGGTGCCGAAGGCGACGTCGTTGTCGACCTGGAGGTACCACCCGGGCGCATCCGCCTGCGCGCCGAGCGCGGCGCAGGCCGCGAGCACGGCGGCCGCGCGCCTCAATCGGCCTCGCGCCACCGGTAGCCCATGCCGTACACGGTATCGATGGCGGCGAACGCGGGATCCACGGCGAGGAACTTCTTGCGGATGCGCTTCACGTGCGAGGTGATGGTGCCGTCGTCGACGACCATCTCCGCGTCGCGCATGAGCTGGTCGCGGTCCTTCACGTGGCCGGGATGGCGCGCGAGGGAATGCACCATCCAGAACTCGGTGACCGTGAGCGGCACGGCCTTGCCGCGCCACTGCGCCTCCATGCGCTGCGCGTCGAGCGCCAGCGCCCCGCGATGCAGCACCTCGCCCTCGGCGGGCGCGGCCTGCACCGCATCCACGCGCCGGAAGAGCGCGGCGATGCGCGCGAGCAGGTGCGGCAGGCTCACGTCCTTGGTGAGGTAGTCGTCGGCACCCAGGCGCAGGCCCGAGACGATGTCGAAGTCGGAATCGCGCGCCGAGAGGAAGATGATCGGCAGCCGGCTCGAGGCGTTCCTCAGCTCGCGGCACAGCTCGAAGCCGCCGTCGATGTCCGCGCCCAGGCCGATGTCGATGATCGCGAGCTCCGGCAGCCGCGCCGAGAGCGCCCTCGAGGCGCTGGGCCGATCCCCGAACGCCGCCACCTCGTATCCCGCGCGTGTGAGCGCATCGACGTAGTTCTGGCGAATGGTGGAGTCGTCCTCGACGAGCGCGATGCGGCGGGCCATCCGCGAATTATATCGACCCCGAAACCGGGGACAGACCACATTTACCAAAGGAAGAAACACCACGCGACATCGCACGGAATTTCAGCCTTTGGTAAATGTGGTCTGTCCCCGGTTTTGGCGCCATATTTCTGCCACAAATCTTCGGCGCAACGCCCGAACCGCGCCCCGCGGCTTGCCCTGGGCGCGGGCGAAATGGCCCCATCGCACAACGGCGAAAAGGGGAACGGCGATGGCGGCGGGGAACGGGTCGGGACGGGTGGGGGCGGGATCGCATGCGGCGTTCATCGTGCTGGGGGTGCGCGCGCTGCTGAGCGGCATCGCGGTGGCGCTGGCGCTGGGGTTCGCGGCGCTGGTGCTGGCGGGCAACACGCAGGCGGCGCCCCTCAAGATGGCCGATGCCCGCACGGGGACCTTGCTGCTGCGCACGGCGACGCCCGGCGAATACGTCGCCGCGCCCACCGTCGAGACCGAGGTCGCGATCACCGTGACCGGCATGGTGGCCCGCACGCGCCTCACGCAGTCCTTCCACAACCCGGGCGACTCGTTCGTCGAGGGCATCTACGTCTTCCCGCTCCCCGAGAAGGCGGCGGTCGATCACCTGGAGATGCGCATCGGGCAGCGCGTGATCGAGGGCCAGATCCGCGAGAAGGAGGAAGCGCGCCGCACCTACGAGCGCGCGAAGGCCGAGGGCCGCAAGGCGGCGCTCGTCGAGCAGCAGCGGCCCAACCTCTTCACCAACTCGGTCGCGCACATCGGCCCGGACGAGATGGTGCGCGTGACGATCGAGTACCAGCAGTCGCTCGCCTACGAGAACGGCCGCTACCGCCTGCGCTTCCCGCTCGCGGTGACGCCGCGCTACGTGCCGTCGGGCACGCCGATCGAGGCCCTGCCCGAGGAAGCGAAGGCGCGCGAAACGGGCCTGGGCTTTCCCGGCACGCTCGACTCGGCGAGCGCCGAAGCGCTCCTGCAGCCCGCGTTCGCCACGCGCGGCGAGGTCCTCGTGAATCCCGTCGACATCGCGGTGGCGATCGACGCGGGCGTGCCGCTGGGCGAGGTGACGAGCTCGTACCACGAAGCGCGCGTGGACCATCCCGATGCGGACCATGTCCTGGTCTCCCTCGCGAAGGACCAGGAGGAAGCCGACCACGATTTCGAGCTCACGTGGACGCTCGCGGCGAGCGCGGGGCCGCAGGCGGCGATGTTCACCGAGACGCAGGGCGGCCGCGACTACGCGCTCCTCATGGTGGTTCCGCCCGCGCCCGGCATGGGCGAGAAGCTCGCCTTCTCGCGCGTTCCGCGCGAGACCATCCTCATCGTGGACACCTCGGGCTCGATGCAGGGCACCTCGATCGCGCAGGCGAAGGCCGCGCTCTCCGATGCGCTCGATCGCCTCACCGAGCGCGACCGCTTCAACGTGATCGAATTCAACTCGGTCACGCGGCCCCTCTGGCCGCAGGCGCTGCCCGCCACGCCGCAGAACGTGCAGGCGGCGCGGGAATGGATCGCGGACCTTCGCGCCGACGGCGGCACGGAGATGGCGCCGGCCCTCGCCTTCGCCCTCGACGGCACCGACACGCCCGGGTACCTGCGCCAGGTGGTCTTCATGACCGACGGCGGCGTGAGCAACGAGGACGCGCTGCTCTCGCTCATCGCGCAGCGGCTCGGACGATCGCGCCTCTTCACGGTGGGCATCGGCTCCGCGCCCAACGGACACTTCATGACGAAAGCCGCGCAGTTCGGCCGCGGGACCTTCACCTACATCGGCGACGTGCGCGAGGTGCACGAGAAGATGGCGGCGCTGCTCGAGAAGATCGAGGCGCCGGTGCTGCAGGACGTGGAGATCCGCTGGTCCGACGGCACGCCCGTGGAGACCTTCCCCGAGCGCGTGCCCGACCTCTACCTCGGCGAGCCGGTCCTCGTGTCCGCCGCCGCATCGAGCTTCGCCCGCACCGTGATCGTGAGCGGCACGAGCGGCAACCAACCCTGGAGCGTGGCGCTCACGCCGTCCTCCTCGCCCTCGGCGAGCGGCGTGGGCGCCCTCTGGGCCAGGTCGAAGATCGCGGCGCTGATGGACGCGATGCGCCGCGGCGGAGACGCGGGCGCGTTGCGCGGCGAAGTCGTGAAGGTGGCCCTCGAGCACCATCTCGTGAGCGCCTACACGAGCCTCGTCGCGGTGGACGTGACGCCGACGGCGGTGGGTCCCTCGAAGGCGATGCTCGTGAAGGCGGCGCTCCCGCGCGGCGCCGAGATGGGCGCGATCCCGCAGACCGACACGCCGGCGACGCTGCAGCTGCTGCTGGGCCTGCTCGCGCTCGCCGCGGCGGCGATCGTCGCGTGGATCGGCGTGCACGCGCCGCGCGCGAGGCCGGCATGAGGAGCGCGGCCTTCGTCCTTGCCGCGGCGCTCGCGCTCGTGGGCGCGCGCGAGGTGGGCGCGGCGGCGTGGATCCATGCCAAGGGCTTCGTCGCGCAGCGCCTCATCGCGGCGGCGTGGCAGCGTCCGCGCGCCGAGGGATCGCCGCCTCGCCCATGGCCCGGGGCGGACCTGCGCCCCGTCGCTCGGCTCACCGTGCCGGCGCGCAAGGTCGAGCTCTACGTGATAGACGATGCGAGCCACCGCTCGCTCGCGTTCGGGCCGGGCCTCGTCGCCGGCACGGCGCAGCCCGGGGGGCCGGGCAACACGGTGATCGTCGCCCACCGCGACACGCATTTCACGTTCCTCGGGCGGTTGTCTCCGGGCGACGAGATCGACCTGCAGCCCGCCGGCGGCCGCGTCGCGCGCTACCGCGTGGAGGCGGCGAGCATCGTCGATCGCGACGACACCGAGGTGATGGAAGACACGGCGCGCTCGCGCCTCACCCTCATCACCTGCTACCCTTTCGATGCGGTGCGGCCGGGAACCCGGCTGCGCTACGTCGTCGTCGCGGCGCGCGTCGCGTGAAGCGCGCGCGCTGCAACCTTTCCATCGGATGGGGGTCGCATGGCCATGGAGGCCACGCCCGTTTCTTGGGAGCACGCCGTTGGGCACGCCGGAACCGGCGCGTAAAGCGCCACGCTCGCTATTCGATCCGCCCGCGGGTTTCGACGACCCGCTCGAGATGCTGTTCGGCTGCCATCGCCGCATCGAGAAGCAGCTCGAGACGCTGAAGCGCCTGCGCGAGCACCTGCACGCGAAGGGCATCGACGCGGAGGCCACCAGCGCCGCCGAAGCGGTGCTGCGCTATTTCCGCAAGGCCGCGGTCGACCACCACGAAGACGAGGAGCAGGACGTGTTCCCGCTCCTCGAGCAGCGCATCGACGATGCGGCGCAGAAGGCGCGCTTCCGCGAGCTGCGCGCAAGGCTCGAGGCCGAGCATCGCAAGCTCGAGGAAGCCTGGGCGCGCGTGAGGAAGCCGCTCGAGGGCATCGCCGAAGGGCTGATGCGATCGCTCGCCGAGCCCGACGTCGCCGCGCTCGCCGACGCGTACCAGGCGCACATCCGCATCGAGGAGGAGGCGCTGCGCGAGCTCTTCCGCTGCCTCGACGCGCGCGACATCGAGGCGCTCGGCCGCTCCATGGCGGCGCGGCGCAAGGTGCCCTTCCCGCCCGCGTAGCGCCCGGGGACGCCATAATGGCGTTCCAGACCCGCCGCGACGCACGCATGCGCGCAACGATCCTCGCGGGCGCCTTGCCGCTCGCGTTCCTCGCCCCGCCCCTCGAAGCCGGACAGCAGGTCTGCGGCGACCGGCTGGTGCCGGAAACGGTGCGCGTCTGCCCGGACGGCGCCCCGCCGGTGTTCGCCGCCGACGAGGTGAAGCCCACGCGCTCGCACGACCGCATCGGCCGCGACCGCGAGCGCCCGGGACGCGAGGCGAGCTCGATCGATTTTTTCCTCGGCGTGTGGCGCACGCGCGTGCCCGGCGCCGCGTGGAAATCCCCCACCGGTTACGCGGGCTACGACTGGCAGCACGCGCGCTCCGGCCTGAGCGCCGGCGACCTCATCATCAAGCCCGACGGCACGTTCGTATGGAACGCCCACGGCGGCAGCAGCGGGCGCTGGGAGCGCGGCGAGCGCGGCGATTCGGTCGTGCTGGTGGACCTGGACAAGCGCCGCTGG
>DASUXK010000301.1:0-10693 GCA_036377935.1 Usitatibacter sp. | reverse complement strand
GGGCCTGCACATCACGATGCTCGCCGCGCTCGCCTTCGCCGCCACGGCGTTCCTCTGGGTGCGGATGCCGGGGCTCGCATTGCGGCTGCCCGCACCCAAGGCCGCCTGCGTCGCCGGGGTGATCGCCGCGCTCGCCTACACGCTGATGACCGGCTACGCGGTTCCGTCGCAGCGCACGCTCGCGATGCTCGCGACGGTCGCCGCCTGCGTGATGGCCGGGCGCCACGGCTCGCCCTCCCGCGTGCTCGCGCTATCGGCCATCGCGGTCGTCGCGCTCGATCCCTGGTCCGTGCTCGCGCCCGGATTCTGGCTCTCGTTCGGCGCGGTCGCATCGATCTTCCACGCGATGAGCCTGCGCACGGGGCGCCCGGGAAAGCTGCACGCCGCTTTCCTGGAGCAGCTCGCGGTCACCGTCGCGATGCTGCCGATGCTGGTGGCGCTCTTCCAGCAGGTGTCGCTCGTCTCGCCCCTCGCCAACGCGTTCGCGATTCCGCTCGTGAGCCTGGGCGTGGTGCCGCTCACGCTCGCGGGCGCGTTCCTGCCCTTTCCCGCCTTGCTGGATGCGGCGCATGCCCTCCTGCAGGCGGTGATGTGGGCGCTCGAGCGGCTCGCCGCCTGGCCGCCGGCGGTGCTCGAGAGCCATGCGCCCGAGCCGTGGACCGTGGCCTGCGCGATGGCCGGCTGCGCGTGGCTCCTCGCGCCGCGCGGCTTTCCCATGCGCCGCTGCGCGCTCGCGTGGGTCGCGCCGCTGTTCCTCGTGGGCCCCGCACGCCCGCCGCCCGGAGAGGCGTGGATCGATGTCCTCGACGTGGGCAACGGCCTCGCGGTCGTGGTGCGCACGGCGGCGCACGCGCTCGCGTACGACGCGGGCCCCGGCTGGAGCGGCGATGCGGATACCGGCAACCGCGTCGTCGTGCCGTTCCTGCGCGGCGAGGGCGTCTCGCGACTGGACGCGCTGGTGATCTCGCACGCGGACGACGATCACGCGGGCGGCGCCGCGTCGGTCGCGATGTCGCGCGAGCCGCGCTGGATGCTCTCGTCGCTCGCGCCATCGCACCCGCTGCACGATCTCGTGGCGCCGTCGCTGCGCTGCGAGGCGGGCGGGCACTGGCGCTGGGACGGCGTCGCCTTCGACGTGCTGCACCCCGCCGCGGAGATCTACTCGCAAGCGGGCCGGCGCAAGGAGAACGATCGCGGCTGCGTGGTGAGGGTCGCCACCGCCGGCCATTCGATGCTGCTCGCGGCGGACGTGGAGGCGCGCGCGGAATCGGAGATGGTGGCGCGCGGCCCGGTGGCGCTCGGCTCGGAGATCCTGCTCGTCCCGCACCACGGCTCGAAGACGTCCTCGACCGATGCCTTCCTCGATGCGGTCGCCCCGCGCGGGGCGATCTTCTCCGCGGGATATCGCAACCGCTTCCACCATCCGCACCCGGCCGTCGTCGCGCGCTATTCGGCGCACGGCATCGCGGCGTTGCGCACGGACGAGGAAGGCGCGTTGCGGGTGTCGTTGCCCGCGACGCGGTCGCGGCCGGCCGCGATCGCCGGCCAGGGGCCGGCGAGCCGCTACTGGAGCGCGCGCCTCAGCTGTGCGCCAGGATCCCCACCACGATCGCACCGTCCACGATGATCCAGCCGATGCACACGAGCCACAGCGTCGTGTCGCGCTTGCGCAGCCCGTAGACGAGCCATACGACGGAGGAGGCGAGGTAGGTGACCCACGAGACGAGCGAGACGCCGCCCGCGCCGTCCTTCCACACGTTCACGACCTGGGGAATGGTCATGAGCATCGTGAACGCCGCGAACAAGCGCAGGAACCGGTCGAACCCGTCCACGCCCCCGGGCCGGTTCCCTTTCACGATGCCCGGGTCGCACTGTTGCATGGCGGCGTCCTCAGCGCTTGAGCTGCACGCGGAAGAAATGCTCCATCTCGTCCCAGGAGCGCGTAGCGGCCTTCTCGTTGTAGCCGATGCCGGGGATGTGATAGTCGTCCGCCTTGGGGTTCGTGAACGCGTGCACGGCGTCGGCGTAGGTCACCATGTACCAGTCGACGTGGCCCGCGTCGAGCGCTTCCTTCACCTGCGCGATGGTCTCCGGCTTCACGAACGGATCCTTCTCGCCGTGCAGGATCGCGATCGGCGCCTTGATCCGCGTGCGCTGCGTCTCGTCGGGCGGGAAGAGGCTGCCGTGGAAGGTGACGACGCCGCGCAGGTCCGCACCGCTGTACGCGAGCGCGAGCACCGTGCTGCCGCCGAAGCAGAAGCCCATCGCGCCGATGCGGTTCTTGTCCACGAGGCGCTGCTTGCGCAGCACGTCGAGGCCCGCCTGCGCGCGCGGCGCGAGCTGCCCGGACTTGCGCACCTCGCCCGACCATTCGCCGGCCACCTTCGGGTCGTTGGTCACCTTGCCGTCGCCATACATGTCGGGCGCGAAGGCGACGTAGCCCAGCCCCGCCACCTGCTTCACGCGGTCCTTGATGTAGTCGTTCAGGCCCCACCACTCGTGCACCACGAGCACGCCGGGCACGGCGGCCTTCTTGCTGTCGTCGTACGCGAGGAAGCCCTTCATGGTCATGCCCTCGTACGGGTACTCGATCGTCTTCGTCACGATCTTCGCCTGGGCGGTGGCGGCGAGGAGGGCGCTCGCCGCGAGCGCCGCGAAAGCCTTGCAGATGGCGGGAAGCTTCATGGGACCTCCGGGAGGGACGAAAAGACGCGCGGATGCGTGGATTCTGCACCATTCGCCGCCGGGGTTCGGGCGCCGGATGAAGTCGCCCTGCGACAAAAGAAAGCCGGCCTCCCGAGGAGGTGGGAGGCCGGGAAGACCGCGTCGGTCGGCCTAGGGCCGCGCCGCCGAAGGACGACCTTCGACGCGGGATGCGATTCGGCGAAGCAGCTGCAGCAGGCGGAAGGGGCGGGCCCTCGCCTGCGGGCCGGCGGCCGGAGGGTCGTCACGCAGCGCGGGGCCCGATGTCCCGGGCTCCTCGGGCAGGGCCATGAACACCACGCGGCCGATGCGCCGGGCGCGGTCGATGTCCGGCTGCTCGTCGGAAAGGGTTTCCATGGCCGCGATGATGCGGGCGCAGCGGGGCCGCGGCGAACGGGAAATTCGCCGGCGCGGATGCGGATTTTTCGGCACGCGGGGATTAAAATCGAATCGTCCGCTCGCCCCTTCCCTCCCGTGCTTTCCTCGACCGCCGCCCAGGACGTCGCGCCTTTCGAGGCGGAGCTGCGCTCCACCTTCGGCGAGGCGCTCGCCGAGCTTCCGGTGCGCGCGCTGCAGTTCGCGCGCGGCGCCGCGCATGCCGCGGGCCGCGAGGAGGGCTTCGAGCGCGCGCTCGCCGTCGCCCGCCTGCTCCTCGTCCAGGGCGCCGATCCGGAGACCATCGCCGCGGCGCTCGTGAGCCAGGCGATCCCCGATCGCGACCTCGACCTCGAGGCGATCGAGGCCGCCTTCGGCGCGGAGCTCACGGGCCTGCTCCGGGGCCTCGAGCGCGCGGGGCGCATCGAGACGCTCAACGCCTCGGGCACGGATCTCGAGCAGCTTCGCAAGATGCTGCTCGCCATCGCCGAGGACGTCCGGGTCGTGCTCATCAAGCTCGCCGAGCGCGTGGTGTACCTGCGCTCGCTCACCAAGGCGGAAGAAGCGGTGCGCCGCTCCGCGGGCACGCAGACGCTCGAGCTCTTCGCCCCGCTCGCCAACCGCCTCGGCGTCTCGGATCTCAAGTGGGAGCTGGAGGACTTCGCGTTCCGCTACACGGAGCCTGATCTCTACAAGCGCATCGCCCAGCTCCTCGACGAAAAGAGGAGCGAGCGCGAGGCCTACATCCAGCGCGTGATCGAGCTCCTGCAGAAGGAGCTGCAGGCGATGCGCATCCCGGCCGCGATCCAGGGCCGGCCCAAGCACATCTACTCCATCTGGCGGAAGATGCGCGGCAAGAACGTCGCCTTCGAGAACCTCTACGACATCCGCGCGGTGCGCGTGGTCGTGAGGAACATCCGCGAGTGCTACACGGTGCTCGGCGTCGTGCACGACCTGTGGACCCCGATCGAGGGCGAGTTCGACGACTACATCGCCAATCCCAAGACCAACCAGTACCAGTCGCTGCACACCGCGGTGATCGGGCCCGAGGGCAAGACCCTCGAGGTGCAGATCCGCACCGAGGAGATGCACCAGCATTCCGAGCACGGCGTCGCGGCCCACTGGCGCTACAAGGAAGGCCGGCGCGCGGACAAGGCGTTCGACGCGAAGATCGCGTGGCTGCGCCAGGTCCTCGCGTGGAAGAGCGAGGTGCTCGACCACGAGGTCGCGGACAAGGCGAAGCGCGGCCTCTTCGAGGACACGATCTACGTGCTCACGCCCCAGGGCCGCGTGGTGGACCTTCCCGCGGGATCGACGCCGGTCGATTTCGCCTACCACGTGCACACGGACCTCGGTCACCGCTGCCGCGGCGCGAAGGTGGACGGCCAGATGGTGCCGCTCAACTACAAGCTCTCCAACGCGCAGCGTGTGGAGATCATGGCGGCCAAGCAGGGCGGTCCCTCGCGCGACTGGCTCGCGAAGGACCAGGCCTATCTCGCGAGCCCGCGCGCGATGGCGAAGGTGCGCGCGTGGTTCCGCCACGAGGATTTCTCGAAGGACGTGGCGAGCGGGCGCACGGCCCTGGACAAGGAGCTGCACCGGCTGGGCCGCGTGAACGAGCCGCACGAGAAGATCGCGGGGGCCTGCGGCTATCCGAAGCTCGAGGAGTTCCTCGCGGCCCTGGGCCGCGGCGAGGTCACGTCGCGCCAGGTGGAGATCGCCGTGCGCGGCGAAGCGCCCGCCGCGCCGCAGCCCGCGGTGGTGCCCGTCGCGCCCGCGCCGCAGAAGGCGTCGTCGGGCGTGCTGGTGCTCGGCGTGAACAACATCGCGACGATGATCGCCAAGTGCTGCAAGCCCGTTCCGCCGGATCCCATCGTGGGCTTCGTCACCCGGGCGCGCGGCGTGATGGTGCATCGGGTCGATTGCGAGAACGTCACGGGACTCGCGCCGGAGCAGCGCGATCGCCTCATGCCGGCGGAGTGGGGCAAGACCGGCGAGGAGACGCCGTTCTCCGCCGACCTGGAGGTGGTCGCGGTCGACCGGCAGGGCTTGCTGCGCGACGTGACGGAAGCGATCGCGCGCGAGCGCATCAACGTGACGGCGGTGAACACGCTCTCGCGCGGCGCGCACGCCTTCATGCGCTTCACGGTGCAGGTCACGAGCGCGGAGGCCATCGCCCGCGTGCTCCGGCAGGTGAAGGACGTGCCCGGCGTGGATACGGCGAGGCGGCTGTGAAGCTCGCGGAGCTGCACGCGCGCGAGGCGCGGCTCAACGAGCCGCTGCCGGTCCGCGAGCGCGTGCGGCTGCTGAACGAGGTGTCGGAGGCGCTCTACGACCGCGATCCGGCGCGCGGCGCGGCGCTCGCCCGCGAGGCGATCGAGCTCGCCCTCGCGGGCGGCGAGCGAAGCGGCGAGGCGCAGGCGTACTACTGCCTCGCGCGGAACCTCCATTCGCAGGCGGACTATCCCGCGGCGCTCGAGGCGCAGGAAGCCGCGATCGCGCTCTTCAGGGTGCTGGGCGACCTCGACGGCGAGTCGCGGTGCCTGAACCTCCTCGGCATCACCTGGCGCCAGCTCTCCGACTACGGCCGCGCGCTCGAGATGTACGAGGCGGCGCTGCGCGGCTTCCGGCAGCTCGGCGACCGCCTGTGGCAGGCGCGCGTGATCTCCAACATCGGCAACATCGAGATCCAGCTCGGCAACCACACGGCGGCGCTCGAGCTCTTCGAGCAGGCGCTCGCCCTGCGCCGCGACATCGGCGACAACGAGGGCGTGGGCTTCGACCTCAACAACGCCGCGTTCGCGCACGTGCAGCGCGCGCTACAGCATCGCGCGGCGGGCGATGCCACGAGCGGGCAGGTGGAGTGCGAGACCGCGGTGAAGCTGCTCGACCGCGCGCTCGCGGTGGCGCGCCAGTACGGCTACACGCGCCTCGAGGCGATCTGCGTGCAGACCATGGGCGAGGCGTACCTCGCGATGGCGAAGCCGGAGGTCGCGCTCGGCATGGCGGATCGCTTCCTCGAGCTCGCGCGCCGATCGGGCGACCGCTGGATCGAGGCGTACGGGCTTTCGTGCGTGGGCGAGATCCGCCAGCAGCTGGGCGAGCAAGAGGAAGCGGTGGCGCTCCTGTCCTCGGCGCTCGAGTCCTTCGAGGCGCTGGGCGCGCGCGACGAGATCGCTCGCGTGCTGCGCATCCTCTCGGCCGCGCAGGAGGGCGCTGGAGACCTTCGCGCGGCGCTTGCCTGCCTGCGCCGCTCGACGCAGCTCGAGCAGGAGCTGCGCAACGAGGCCACCGAGCGGCGGGCGCGCGCGCTCGCGGCGCGACGGCGCGTGGAGCATGCGGCCGAGGAGGCGGCGCGCTACCGGCGCCTCGCGATGGAGGACGCGCTCACGGGGCTCGCCAACCGCCGCCAGCTCGACGAGCGGCTCGAGGCGATGGTGCGCGAGGCGAAGGCCCAAGCGACCGTGGTCACGGTCGCGCTCGCCGACGTCGACCACTTCAAGGGCATCAACGACCGCTTCTCGCACGCGGTGGGCGACGAGGTGCTGCGCTGCGTGGGCGAGATCCTGCGCGCGCAATGCCGCGGCGGCGACGTGGCCGGCCGCTACGGCGGCGAGGAGTTCGTGCTCGTCTTCCGCGGCATGGAGATGGAGGCCGCGGCCGAAGCCTGCGAGCGCGTGCGCCGCGCGATCGAGGGCTGGGACTGGAAATCCATCCACCCGCAGCTGCGCGTCACGCTCTCCATCGGGCTCGCCTCCAGCCGCTCCTTCGACGATCCGCAGGGCCTCCTCGACGCCGCCGACCACTGGCTGCACGAAGCCAAGCGCCACGGCCGCAACCAGGTCCAGCCTGTGATCAAGGGGAAAGTCCCCTTTCTCTCCTAGGCGCAACGCCTCGCGTAATCCGCGTCGCTTTCCGAGAAGTACACCAGCCGCACTTCCTCGATGCCCTCGTGCCGCGCGAGCGCATCGATGATCGCCTGGACCGCCACGCGCGCGGCCGCGTCCTTGGGATAGCCGTACACGCCGGTGGAGATCGCGGGGAAGGCGAGGGTCGCGAGCCCATGCTTCGCCGCGAGCGCGGCCGAGTTGCGATAGCAGGCGGCGAGCAGGCGCGGCTCCGCGCCGCCATGCCGGCCGTAGATGGGACCCACGGTGTGGATCACGAATCGCGCGGGGAGCGATCCGGCGGTCGTGATCACCGCTTCGCCCGTGGGAAGGCCGTCGGGGTGCGTCGTCGCGCGGATGCGCTTGCACGCCTCGAGGATCTCCGGGCCGCCCGCGCGATGGATCGCGCCGTCCACGCCGCCGCCGCCCATGAGCGAGGAATTCGCCGCGTTCACGATGGCGTCCACGGCCTCGCGCGTGATGTCGCCGACCTTCACGACGATGCGGTCGTGGATGCGCGTCTCGGACATGGAATAATGGGGTCGCGGCCGAACGTTCCTTCGGCCATTCTAGTTCCGCTCCCATGACCCAGGAAAACCGCATCGTCCTCAAGCCCGGACGCGAGAAGTCGCTGCGCCATCGCCATCCGTGGGTCTTCTCCGGCGCGGTCGAGCGCGTGGAGGGCGAGCCGGGATTCGGCGAGACGGTGGTCGTCGCCGCGCACGACGGCGGCTTCCTCGCGCGCGCCGCGTACAACGCGGGCTCGCAGATCCGCGCGCGCGTCTGGTCGTTCGAGGCTGGCGATCGCATCGACGAGGCGTTCCTGCGCGCCCGGTTGCAGCGATCGATCGCGCGGCGCGCGCTCGTGGCCCCGGGCAGCGACGGCCTGCGCCTCGTGCACGGCGAATCCGACGGAATCCCGGGGCTCGTGGTCGACCGCTATGCCGATACCGCCGTGGTGCAGTTGCTCTCCGCGGGGGCGGAGCGCTGGCGCGACGCATGGCCGGCGTTGATCGCCGAGGCGGCCGGCGTGAAGGCCGTGTACGAGCGCTCGGATGCCGAAGTGCGCACGCTCGAGGGCCTGCCGCCGCGCGTGGGGCCGATGCTCGGCGAGGCATCCGGCGCGGTGCGCATCGTCGAGGACGGCATCGCCTACGAGGTGGATGTCGCGCGCGGGCAGAAGACCGGCTTCTATCTCGACCAGCGCGACAACCGCGCCCTCGCCGCGGCGCTGGCGGGCGAGGCCGACGTGCTGAACGCCTTCTGCTACACCGGCGGCTTCAGCCTCTCCGCGCTGAAGGGCGGCGCGCGCCACGTGCTCTCGATCGATACTTCGGCCGAGGCGCTTGCCGCCGCTCGCCGCAACCTCGAGATCAACTCGCTCGACGCCTCGCGTGCCGAGTGGGCGGAGGCCGACGTGTTCGCGCACCTGAGGAAATTGCGCGACCAGGGCCGGCGCTTCGGGCTCGTCGTCCTCGACCCGCCCAAGTTCGCGCCGACCGAGAAGCACGTGCCGAAGGCCGCGCGCGCCTACAAGGACATCAACCTCTGGGCGATGAAGCTGCTCGCGCCCGGCGGGCACCTGCTCACGTTCTCGTGCTCGGGCGCGGTGGGGCCCGACCTCTTCCAGAAGATCGTCGCGGGCGCCGCGGCCGATGCGCGCGTGGAACTGCAGATCCGACGCCGCCTGGGCGCCTGCCTCGACCACCCGGTCTCGATCCACTTTCCCGAGGGGGAATACCTCAAGGGGCTGTGGCTGCAGGCGTCGTAGGCACCGCACCTTGTGATAAAATTTCGCGTTCCTTCGGCAGGCGCGTAGCTCAGCTGGTTAGAGCACCACCTTGACATGGTGGGGGTCGTTGGTTCGAGTCCAATCGCGCCTACCAAACATTCCTCCTGGCATCCGGGGCGAGATCCTGCGCGAGCTCGAGTGGGTCGGCGCCCACGCGCGGCGTATGCTGCCCGCAAGGCGAAATGAGCCCATTCCTTCGCCGCAATGCAGGAGCGACCCATGATTACGGCGGACACTGCTGTCACCCTGGCCCGGTACAACGAGTGGGCCGACCGGGTGCTGTTCGAAGCGATTCGGGCATTGCCTGGCGATGCAGCGAGCAAGCCCGCCTCGACGCTCTTCGGCTCGATGATCGGCGCGCTCAACCACAACTACCAGGTCGACCTGATCTGGCGCGCGCACCTGTCGGGAGAAAAGCACGGCTTCACCAGCCGGCGGGACATCCTGCATCCCGATCTCGGTGAGTTGGCCAAGGCGCAGCTCGATGTCGACCAATGGTTCATCGACTGGGCGGGCCGGCAAGATCCCGGAAGCTTCGCCGAGCGCGTGCGTTTCAATTTCATCTCGGGCAAGCCGGGAGAGATGACGCGCGGCGGCATGTTCCTGCACGTCATCAACCACAAGACGTACCACCGCGGCTGGGTGAGCCAGATGTTCTTCGATCACGCCGCGAAGCCGCCCGAAACGGACCTCTGCGTCTTTCTCTGCGCGTCCTGAGGGCGGAAGGGCGCGCCACCGACCTCAGAGTCCCGCTTGCGCGGTGAGCGCCAGCAGCCGCTGCTCATAGGGCGCGCTGGCGAGCGGGTAGGTCTCCAGCCACCGGCGCATCGAGAAATCGGCCTCGCGCGACCGGATCTCGTCCGCCTCCCACTCGGCTGCGCCCCGATCCCCCGCGGCGACGAGCGCGGCGGCCAGGTAGATGCGAGCCTCCAGGTCGTCCGGATTGCGCTTGAGCGCTTCGCGCAGGTTGATGAGCGCCTGTTCGATGTCGTCCTCGAACAGGTACGCGCGCCCGAGGATCAGGAAATACAGGTATCCCCCGTCGGGATGCAGGCGCAACGCCTTGCGCAGCAGCGGGACCGATCGCTGCGCCTCGCCCATGTAGGTGTAGATGCCGGCCATCAGCGCATAGGCGTCGGCATAGGATCGGTTCAGCTCGATCGCCCTCTGCAAGGACTTGATCGCCAGGTCGTGGTGCCTCGCCTGCGCCTGGATGAAGCCGAGCGCCCAGTGCACCTCCGGGATGTCGGGATCGATGGTGAGCGCGGTCCGTGCGAGCTGCGACCCGCGCTCGAGCGGCGCCGGCGATTTCACGCGAGCGTCATATCGATACTCCATGGCATAGGTCATCGCGAGCCCCGCGTAGGCCCGCGCGAATTGCGGATCGAGCTCGAGCGCCTTCATGTAGAGCTCGCGCGCCTCGAGGTTCGCCTTCGGGCTGCGGACGAGGAAGAGCGCCTTGGCGCGAAGGAATGCGTCGTAGGCTTCGGGACTGCTCGTGTAGCGCTTCGCGAGCTGCCGCCGCTCGGCGTCGCTGATCGTGCCGGGCAACTGCTCCACCAGCTCGCGGGTGATCTCGTTCTGGATCGCGATGAGGTCGCCGAAGGGCCGCTCGAAGCGCCGCGACCAGAGCTGCTCGCCGTTTCGCGAATCGACCAGTCGAACGTTTACCCGCAAGGCCGGCCCCTTGCGCTGGATGCTTCCGGACACGACGTAACGCGCGCGGGCTGCGATGGGTGGGGTTGCAGCGCCGGGGGAGGCGCCGATCACCCGCAGCCCGGAAAGGCGGGAAAGATCGGTCATCAGGTCGCTACCGATGCCGCGCGCGAGATAGTCCTGCTCGGTGCCGCCGCCCACGGTCTCGAATGGCACCACCGTGACCGTCACGAGGCCTGTCTCGTCGACGTCTTCGGTGCCGCCGGCATTCGCACTGGCG
>DASUXK010000300.1:0-5421 GCA_036377935.1 Usitatibacter sp. | reverse complement strand
TCCGGCGGCGAGCAGCAGCGGGTGGCGATCGCCCGCGCCATCGCCAAGCGCCCCGAGGTGCTCCTGTGCGACGAGCCCACGGGCGCGCTCGACTACGAGACGGGAAAGCTCGTCCTCGAGGTGATCGAGCGCGTCAACCGCGAGCTGGGCACCACCGCGATGGTGATCACCCACAACGCGGCGATCGCGGGCATGGCGGACCGCGTGCTGCGCCTGGCGGGCGGGCGCATCGCGGGCGAGTCGCGGCCCGAGCGCAAGCTCTCGCCCTCGGAGATCTCCTGGTGAGGGCCCTGGACCGCAAGCTCCTGCGCGACCTGTCGGCGCTCCAGGCGCAGGTCATCTCCATCGCCCTCGTGATCGCGTGCGGCATCGGCGGCTTCATCGGCACGATGTCCACGCACGATTCCCTGGTCGAATCGCGCGAGCGCTACTACGACGAGGCGCGCTTCCCGCACGTGTTCGCGACCGCCAAGCGCGCGCCGCGCTCGCTCGAGGAAAGGCTGCGCGCGATCCCCGGCGTCTCCGAGGTCGAGATGCGCGTGGTCGAGGATGCGCAGCTCGCGATTCCCGGCGTGGGGCCGCCGATGATCGCGCACCTGATCGGCCGCGATCCCGCGCATCCGCCGGCCATGAGCCGCCTCGCGATCCGCCGCGGGCGCTGGCCGCTCCCCGGCGCCGCGCGCGAGGCGGTGGTGAACGAGCGCTTCTTCCAGGCGCGCAAGCTGCGCCTCGGCGACGAGGTGAGCGTGCTCATGAACGGACGGCTCCAGCGGCTCTCCATCGTCGGCGCGGTGCTGAGCCCCGAGTTCATCTACGCCTCGCGTGGCACCGGCCTGCCCGACGACGAGTGGTACGCCGTGCTGTGGATGGACCGGCGCGGCCTGGAGGCCGCCTACGACATGGACGGCGCGTTCGATTCGGTGACGCTGCGCCTCGCCCGCGGCGCCTCGGCCCCGCGCGCCATCGCCGCCGTGGACGCGATCCTCGAGCCCTACGGCGGGTTCGGCGCGCTCGGCCGCGAGGACCAGGTGTCGCACAAGATCCTCACGCAGGAGATGGACCAGATCCGCGTGTTCGGCACGATCCTGCCCGCGATCTTCCTCCTCGTCGCGGCGTTCGTGCTGAACGTGGTCATGCACCGGCAGGTCACCGCGCAGCGCCCGGAGATCGCGGCGTTGAAGGCGCTGGGCTATGGCGACCGGGCCATCGCCGGGCACTTCCTCGCCTTCGCCTCGGCGATCGCGGTCCTCGGCACGGTCCTCGGCGTGGCGGTCGGATGGTGGCTGGGCATCGAGCTCACCGGGCTCTACACCGACTTCTTCCAGTTTCCGCGCTTCCTCTACCGGCTCTCGCCGGGCGTCGCGTTCGGCGCCACCGCCGTGGCGCTCGCGGCCTGCTTCGGCGGCGCATGGGCGGCCACGCGCGGCGTGGTGCGCCTTCGCGCGGCCGAGGCGCTGCGCCCGCCCGCGCCGGAGGAATACCGTCCGCTGCTGCTGGAGCGTCTCGGCGCCGGTCGCGCGGTCACGCCGTCCCAGCGCATGATCCTTCGCAACATCGAGCGCCGGCCCGCCCGCGCGGCGGCCACGTTGGCGGGCATCGCCGCGGCGGTGGCGATCCTCATCTCGGGCATCTTCTGGAAGGACGCGATCGACTGGTTCATGGACATCCAGTTCAACAAGGTGCAGCGCGCCGACGTGCTCGTGGGCTTCGCCGAGCCGGTCGGACGTTCGGCGGTGCGCGAGCTCTCGCGCCTGCCGGGCGTGAAGCAGTCGGAGGCCGCGCGGGCGATCCCCGTGCGCCTCGTCGCGGGACCGCGCACCTATCGCACCGCGCTCACCGGCCTGGACGACGACGCGCGATTGCACCGCATCCTCGACAGCCGGCTGCGCGCCGTGCAACCCATGCCCGGCTCGGTGCTGCTCACGAAGCGCCTCGCCGATCGCCTCGGCGTGCGTGCGGGCGCAACGGTGTGGGCGGATCTCCTCGAAGGCCGGCGCGTGAAGGCGCCGCTCACCGTCGGCGGCACCGTCGACGAGATGGCGGGGATGAACGCCTGGATGACCGCGGCGGACCTGAACCGCCTGGCGCGCGAGGGCCCGGTGATCTCGCAGGCCTCGCTCCTCGTCGATCGCCGCGACGAGCCGGCGCTCCTCGCGCGGTTGAAGGAGATCCCGGCCGCCGCGGTGGTGATCGTGAACCGCACGCTGCTCGACACCTTCCGCCGCACGAGCGCGCGCAACGTGCTCTTCTTCACCACGGTGCTCACCGCGTTCGCCGCCGTGATCGCGGTCGGCGTGGTCTACAACAACGCGCGCATCCAGCTCGCCGAGCGCGCCTGGGAGCTCGCGACGCTGCGCGTGCTCGGCTTCACGCGCGCGGAGGTCTCGGTGATCCTGCTGGGCGAGCTCGCGCTCGAGATCGCGGTCGCGATTCCGCTGGGCTTCCTCGCCGGCCGCGCCCTCGCGGCGCTCATCGTGCGCCTCATGCAGCACGAGGTCTTCGAGCTGCCGCTCGTGATCTTCC
Organism: Usitatibacter sp.; assembly: GCA_036377935.1. Taxonomy (GTDB): domain Bacteria; phylum Pseudomonadota; class Gammaproteobacteria; order Burkholderiales; family Usitatibacteraceae; genus Usitatibacter. The sequence continues at coordinate 2,898 of DASUXK010000300.1, read as the reverse complement.
CGAAGACGTACGCGTACACGGCGGCGATCGTCGCGGCCGCCGGGATCGCGAGCGCGCTCATCGTGCGCCACCGCATCGACCGCCTCGACCTGGTGGCCGTGCTGAAGACCCGCGAATGAAGCGGCGCAACGCGATCGCGCTCGTCATCGGCGCCGCGGCGCTCGCGCTGCTCGGCGCCTGGGCGCTTCGCCCGCGGCCGGCGATCGTGGAGGAGGCGAGCGTCGTGCGCGGCGCCTTCGAGCAGGCCGTTTCCGACGAGGGCCGCACGCGCATCCGCGACCGCTACGTGATCTCGGCCCCGCTCGCCGGGCGCCTGGAGCGCGTGCGCCTGAAGGCGGGCGACCGCGTGGAGCCGGGCGACGTGGTCGCCGAGCTCGCGCCGGCCGCTCCCGCCTTCCTCGACGAGCGCACGATCCGCGAGCTGGAGGAGCGCGCGGGCGCGGCCGAGGCGCAGCAGCAGCGGGCGCGGGCGGAGCTGGCGCGGCTCACGGGGGCCCGCGACCAGGCGCGCGCGGACTCCGAGCGCCAGGAGAAGCTCGCGCGCGAGGGCTTCGTCTCGTCCACCGTCCGCGAGCAGGCCGCGCTCGCCCTGGACACCGCGCAGAGCGCGCTGGAGGCGGGACGCTTCGCGCTCGAGGCCGCGGGCCACGACCTCGCGCAGGCGCGCGCCGCGCTCACGCGCTATCGCAGCGGCGCGCGCGGCGCCGAATGGAAGATCGCCTCGCCGGTGCGCGGCGAGGTGCTGCGCGTGGCGCAGGAGAGCGAATCCGTCGTCGCGCCGGGAACGCCGCTCGTCGAGGTCGGCGATCCGCGCCGGCTGGAAGGGGTGGTGGAGGCGCTCTCGCAGGAATCGGTCCTCCTCCGTCCCGGGATGCCGGCGCGCATCGAGCTGGGCAGCGGCGTCGCGCCGCTCGCGGCGCGCGTGCGCCTCGTGGAGCCCGCCGCGTTCACCAAGGTCTCCGCGCTGGGCATCGAGGAGCAGCGCGTCAACGTGGTGCTCGATTTCGTCGAGCCGCTCGAGCGCGTGCCGACCGTGGGCGACGGCTACCGCATCGAGGCGCAGATCGTCACCACGCGCATCGAGGATGCCGTCAAGGTGCCCGTCGGCGCCCTTTTCCGCGACGGCGAGGGCTGGGCGGTGTTCGCGATCGAGGGCGGCCGCGCCGTGAAGCGCGCGGTGAAGGTGCCGCGCCGCAACGCGCTGGAGGCGCAGGTCGAATCCGGGCTCGCCCCCGGCGAGCGCGTCGTCGTCTATCCGCCCGACGGCCTGCGCGAGGGCGACCGGGTCGAGGTGCTCAGGCCCTGATCACGAGCCGCTGGTAGAGCCCGCCCCAGAACGTCTTCTTCGCGATCGCGCCCTCGGGGAGCGCCGGGAGCCACTCGCGGACTTCGTGCGCCCACAGGTCGGTCGCGAAGGGCTCGAGCCGCGCGAGGACGAGCTTCATGACCGGGCGCAGCGGATGCCAGCGCGCGGGCCGGTGGTAGTCGACGATCACCACTTCGCCGCTGGGCTTCACGACGCGCATCGCCTCGGCGAGCGTGCGACGCCGCACCTCGAGGGGCATCTCGTGCAGGAGGAAGAAGAGCACCACGCGATCGTGCGTGGCGTCGGGGAACGGCAGGTCCGAGGCGTCCGCGCGATGCAGCCGGACCGGCGCATCGGCCGCGAGCTTGCGCCGCAGGTTCGCGAGCTGGATCGGCAGCACGTCCACCACGTCCAGCGATCCGCCATCGGCCACGCGCTCGGCCACGCGCGGCGTGAAATCGCCGTACACGCAGGCCACCTGCAGCGTGCGCCCCGGAAGCGCCTCGCCCAACGACGCGAGCGCCGCATCGCGCAGCTTGGCGAAGTTCCCCCACAGGATCAGGTTCACGAGCCACTGCCGCTCGAAGAGGCGCACGGCGCGCGGGTGGACATAGGCCCACCAATAGGTTTCCTGCAGGTATTGCGGGATGGTCGTCGCGGGCTGCATCGGTTGTTCTCCTTTTCGGAAAGCCCCCCGACTATGCGGGGGCGCCCGGGGGCCGCCTTTGACGCGAATCAACCGGCCCGGGGGCCGTCGGCGATGATGCGCCCGTCCACCAGCTCGATCACGCGGTCGCAGCGCGCGGCGAGGCGCGGGTCGTGCGTGACGATGAGGAACGCGGTGCGGTTCGCCCGGTTCACCGAGCGCATGAGCTCGAAGACGCCGTCGGCCGACTTGGTGTCGAGGTTGCCCGTGGGCTCGTCGGCGAGGAGGAGCGGCGGATCCATCGCCAGCGCCCGTGCGACCGCTACCCGCTGCTGCTGCCCGCCGGAGATGTTGTTCACGAGGCTGTCGCGCCACGGCGTGAGGCCGACCTTCTCGAGCAGGGCGGCGGCCTTCGCGCGCATCGCCTCGTCGGGCCGGCCGCGCTCGAGGAGCAGCGGCATCATCACGTTCTCGATCGCGGTGAACGCGGCGATGAGGTAGTGGTACTGGAACACGAAGCCGATGGTGTGGCCGCGCAGCTTGGTGATCGCGCGCTCGTCGAGCCGCGACGTGTCCTCGCCCTGCACGTAGAGCCGCCCGCCGTCGGGACGGTCGAGGAGCCCGATCAGGTTGAGGAGCGTGCTCTTGCCCGAGCCCGAAGGGCCGATGAGCGCGGCGAACTCGCCGCGGCGAAGCGTGAGGTCGATGCCGTGCAGGACCTCGTTCTCGGTGGGCTTGCCCTTGTCGTACGACTTGCGCACGCCGTCGAGCCGCAGCACCTCGTCAGGCACGGATCGCCACCACGGGGTCCAGCCGCGCCGCGCGCCGCGCCGGCATGTAGCCGAACACCACGCCGATGCCGGCCGAGAACAGGAACGACAGCAGGTTGATGGACGGGTCGAACAGGAACGGCACGCCCATCAGCGCCGCCAGGCCCAGCGACGCG
>DASUXK010000299.1:0-21448 GCA_036377935.1 Usitatibacter sp. | reverse complement strand
GATGCAAGCCCAAGCCCGCAAGCCCGCCCTCGTCCTCGCCACCGGCCTCCTCCTCGCCGCGGCCGCCTTCGCCATGCCGAAGGCGCATGCGTCGTGCGGTGAGCAGCGCGATTTCCTGATGCGCCAGGATCCGCTCCTCGCGTCCGTGCGCCCCGTCGATTGCGCGACGCTGATGGACGGGCCGCCGCAGTTCAGCTGGCCGGTGCAGGCCGGGCGCAACACGTACACGGTCGCGCTGCGCTTTCCCGACGGCCACGTCGAGCGGCGCACCACGACGCGGAACTGGCTCTCCTGGGACCATCCGGTGCCGGCGGGCGAGTACTCCTGGCAGGTGAGCGTCGCCGGGCCGCGGCAGGACCGCAGCGCCGCGCGCGCCTTCCGCATCGAGCGCACCGCCGCGGCGTTCCCCGCGCCGCGAGCCGCAAACCCGCCCGCGAGCCCACCCGCGGCCGAAGCGCCCGCCGCATCCGCGGGCGCGCCGCAGCTCTTCCGCGTCGTGCCTTCGGAGAGCTGGGTGCCCTCGCCGAGGGCCGCGCGCCCCGCGCGCACCGCCTCCGTAGGAGCATTTTTTCAACGCTTTACGGAATAGCCGCATTTTGTAGTCTATGCGGACCAGCGCTCCGAGCGGATTGGGTGCAATCCCAGCTTCATAGACTTGTCTCGCCGCGCGGAGCATTCCGCGCCCCGGACAGGGCAGCATGGACTCGATCTACACGGATGGCACGTACCTTCGGAACAATCCCGACTGGCACGCGGACGACTCGGCCTGGAAGGCCGCCCACATCGCCGGCATCCTCGAGCGCAACCGGATCGCGCCGAAGACGGTGTGCGAGGTGGGCTGCGGCGCGGGCGAGATCCTCGTCGAGCTGAGCCGGCGCCTCGCGCCCGGCACGCGCCTCACCGGCTACGACATCTCCCCCAACGCCTACGCGATCTGCTCGCGCAAGGCGGGCCCGAACCTCGAGTTCCGCCTCGGCAACGTGCTCGAGGAGGACGCGAGCTTCGACCTCGCGATGGCGATCGACGTCTTCGAGCACGTCGAGGACTACTTCGCCTTCCTGCGCGCGATGCGCGGCAAGGCCTCGTACAAGATCTTCCACATCCCGCTCGAGCTCTCGGCGCTGTGGGTCGCGCGGCCCTCGCCGCTCATCCGCCAGCGGCGCTCCGTGGGCCACATCCACCACTTCTGCAAGGAGACGGCGCTCGCCGCGCTCGAGGACACCGGCTATCGCGTGATCGACCACTGCTACACGGCGGGCGCGACGGACCTCGGCGGCCACGGGTGGAAGTCGCAGGTCCTGAAGTGGCCGCGCAAGGCGCTCTACAAGCTCGACCCCGACGCGGCGGCGCGCATCCTCGGCGGCTACTCGCTCCTCGTGCTCGCGAGATAGGGACATGGCCGACTCCCCGCACGCGAGCATCCTCATCGTCGACGACGACGAGAAGAGCCTCGTTGCGATGGAGGCGGTGCTGCGCTCGCTGGGGTCGCGCCTGGTCACCGCGCGCTCGGGCGAGGAGGCGCTGCGCAAGGTGCTCGACGAGGACTTCGCGGCGATCCTGATGGACGTGCGCATGCCGGGGATCGACGGCTTCACCACCGCGCGCATGATCCGCGAGCGGCGGCGCTCGCGCTACACGCCGATCATCTTCCTCACCGCGGCGCAGGAGGACCTCTCCTCGATGTTCCGCGGCTACCAGGCGGGGGCGGTCGACTACATCGTGAAGCCCGTGATCCCCGAGGTGCTGCGCTCGAAGCTCTCGGTGTTCGTGGGGCTGCACGACATGAACCGCATGCTCAACGCGGAGCTCGCCGAGCGCGCGCTCACCGAGCAGCGGCTGCGCACCTCCGAGGAGAACCTGCGCGCGCTCGCCGTGCACCTGCAATCGGTGCGCGAGGAGGAGCGCATCCACATCGCTCGCGAGATCCACGACGAGCTCGGACAGGCGCTCACCGGCCTCAAGTACGACATCGGCGCACTCGCCAAGGGCTACGGGACGGACGATCCCGACGCCTTCGGCCAGAAGACCCAGGCGATCTCCCAGGCGATCGACCGCATCATCAACTCCGTCCGGCGGATCTCCTCCGGATTGCGGCCCGAGGTGCTCGACGAAATCGGGCTCGGGGCCGCGATCGATTGGCAGTCGCGCGAATTCCAGCGGCGCACGGGAATGCGCTGCCTGGTGGAGATGCCGCCCCGTTTCTCCGACCCCGACAAGGAGCGTTCCACGGCGCTCTTCCGCATCTTCCAGGAGTTGCTCACGAACGTCGCGCGGCATTCGAACGCGACGCGCGTGGACGTGAACCTCGAGGAAGCCGACGACCATGCACTCCGGCTCACCGTCTCGGACAACGGACGCGGCATCCGCGCCGACGAGCTGGAGGGCCGCAAGTCGCTCGGCTTCATGGGGCTTCGCGAGCGGGTCCTTGCCTTCGGCGGCACCCTCGACGTGAGGGGCGAGGAAGGCAAGGGGACGACGGTCTCCGTGACGATTCCAACTACAACCCAACAACCGGTGTTCCACGCCTGAACATGAGCTTCGCTACCTCCTCCGTAATGCACGGCACCGCGGGCCATCCCGTGCGGGTGCTGATCGCCGACGACCATCCGGTCGTGCGGCAGGGACTCAAGCAGATGCTGAGCGCAGACCCCGAGGTGAACGTGGTCGGCGAAGCGCGCGACGGCGACGAGGCGTTCGAGCTCGCGCACCAGCTCGACTGGGACGTCGCCGTGCTCGACTACTCGATGCCCGGCCGCGGCGGCGTCGAGCTGCTCACCGACGTGAAGCACGACTATCCCGACCGCGCGGTGCTGATCCTCAGCATCTACCCCGAGGATCCGCACGGGCTGCGCGCGCTCAAGGCCGGCGCCGCGGGCTACATCACCAAGGAGAGCGCGGGCGACGAGCTCACCGCCGCGGTGAAGAAGGTCGCGACCGGCGGGCGCTACGTGAGCCCCACCCTCGCCGAGAAGCTCGCCTCGCGCCTCACGCCCGAGCAGGAGCGCCCGCCCCACGAGCGCCTCTCCGACCGCGAGTACCGCGTGATGTGGCTCCTCGCCTCCGGCAAGACCCTGCACCAGATCGCCGAGGAGATGCGCCTTTCACCCTCCACCGTGAGCACCTATCGCGGGCGCATCCTCAAGAAGCTCCACCTCAACACCAACGTGGACCTGGTCCACTACGCGATGAAGCACCGGCTGATCGAGTAGGACGAAAATTACAGTCGGTTGCGCGTGTAATCCCGGATCGCGTGCGTTTGCGACATTTTCCATAGTCGCCGCGTGCCTGCGCGCGGACACTGCCCCCATGCATTCCGGCGTTGGCCGGACGAGGAGGGCACCATGAAGCAGAGCACGGCCGAGCGGCGCCTCGCGCGCGAGAACGAGCGCTACCTCGGCGCCGGCGCACGGAGCGAAGAGAACTTCGACTTCGGGTTCCGCCCCGCATTCTTCGACTACGCATCGCAGAAGCTCTATCTCTCGTGCTTCGCGAGCGGCCAGTCCGCGCCGATCCATCTCCTCGAGGGCCTTCCGGAGGAAGTCATCGTGGACCGTGCGCCGGACGGGCGAATCCTTTCGACCCGTGCATCGCTCGTTGCGGGTTTCGAGCGCAACGGCGCGTTCTATACTCGCAAGGCCGCCGCACGGGCGCTCGCCGCATTGCGATCACGCCGCTGGCCGAGGCGGGCCGAACGGGCCGACGCCCCACGCGCGTAGGAACTCTCCTACAGACAACCGGAACCGCGGTTCCGGAAAATTGCGCGAGTCGCTCACGCCCGCTTCCCCGATACGTGCTGCGAGGACAACACGGAGAGGACGAAGCGCGTGATACGCCATCGATGGCGCACCCATCTGAAGTCGGCGACGACCGAGCAGGCGGTCGTCGCGCTGGTCCGCGATTACCTCGGCGAGTGGGATCGCGAGGAGGTCGCATCCCTGCCCGATGAAGCGTGGCCCGCGGCGATACGCAATCGCTCGGACATCATGTCGTGGATGTTCCGCATCGGGGAAATCCACGGCAAGTTCCGCGGCTCGGCCGCGGCGCTCATGCGGCTGCAGGAGCTGCTGCTCTTCTTCACGCACGCCGCCGTGCGCGTGACGCAGATCGCGGCCTCGCGGGAGCATCCGCCGGCCAACGAGGACGAGGCGACGCGCAGCAGCGAGTGCGCGCGCCCGACCGCCTCCTGGCGGGCGCAGGCGGGCCTCAAGCGGCGCGGCGGGGGGCGGTGAGGCTCAATCGCGCGCGCCGCCGTCGGGCGCGCGACAGCGGTCCAGCTCGAGCTGCAGTGCCCGGATCGCCGCGTGGGTGAAGAACGAGAGGATTTCGCGCAGCACCGCGGGGCCGCCCGTCTGCGCGTAGGACGCATGCACGCGGTCGATGCGCAGCGCGGCGTCGACCAGCTCTTCGACGGAGGAGGGCGGCACGGAAGGCCATGCGCCCGGCGGCAGGAGCGCGATTTCCATGGGCCCCCATGCGGCGAGGAAGCGCCGCGCGAGCGCGAGCGTCTCCTGCGGGGAGCCGGCATGACGCAGATCCGAGAGCCAGGAGTTGCGATCCACGGGGAGCACCTCGCGGGTGGGCGTTCCCGGGACGTATCGGAGTCGGAGCGTCGCCGAAAGCGTTTCCATCGTAGGCGATGCCCGGCCGGGTGAGAAGGTTCGGGACCCCCCGCCGGGCGTAGGAGACGGCTGATAGACGCGTGTCGGCCGGCTGCGACACAATCGTTCGCCTGCCTGTCCTGGAGGACTTGCAATGCAGACGTACACTTGGGGGGAACTGCTCGATCGCGCGTCCGACGAGGGCCATGTGATCGCCCTTGCGCGCGATTTCCTCGCGGAACTGGATCCCGAGGAAGTGGCGAGCCTTCCCGAGGCCTGCAAGCCGCGCAAGCTCCTCACCGCCGGCGACCTCGGCCAGTACGCGCTCGATCTCGTCCGCGAGCACTCCGACGGCTACGAGAACGCGGCGCCGCTCGTGCACCGCCTGGCGGCGTTCTTCGCGCACGCGAACATGCGGCTCTCCCAGCTCCTCGCGCGGACCAACGACGACGAGGGCGGCGCCCTGCGAGAGACCGCCGCGTAGCGCCTTCGGACGAAACGGGCCAGGCTTCGCAGCCTGGCCCGTGGATTGGTGGGTCGTAGTGGGATCGAACCACTGGCCCCCGCCGTGTGAAGGCGATGCTCTACCGCTGAGCTAACGACCCGGGGAAGCGCGCATTTTACCAGAGAGGGCGGTGAACGCGAGCCGGTAGAATGCCGCTTTTGCCCCGCGTCCCATGATCCGCACCCGATTCGCCCCCAGCCCCACGGGCTATCTCCATCTCGGAGGCGCGCGCACCGCGCTCTTCAACTGGGCGTTCGCGCGCCGCCACGGCGGCAAGTTCATCCTGCGCGTGGAGGACACCGACCTCGAGCGCTCCACGCAGGCGTCGGAGCAGGCGATCTTCGACGCGATGAAGTGGCTGGGCCTGGACTGGGACGAAGGCCCGTTCTTCCAGATGCAGCGCCTCGCGCGCTACCGCGAAATCGGCGAGCTGCTCCTTGCGAAGGAGCTCGCCTACTGGGACTACACGACCAAGGGAGAGCTCGAGGCGATGCGCGAGGCGCAGCTCGCGCGCGGGGAGAAGCCGCGCTACGACCGGCGCTGGCGCGACTCGCGCGAGACGCCGCCCAAGGGCGTGACGCCCGTGCTGCGCTTCAAGAACCCGCTGACCGGCGACGTGGGCTGGGACGACCTCGTGAAGGGCCCGATCAGCTTCTCCAACGAGGAGCTGGACGACCTCGTGCTGCTGCGCCAGGACGGCGTGCCCACGTACAACTTCGGAGTCGTCGTGGACGACATCGACATGGCGATGACCCACGTGATCCGCGGCGACGACCACGTGAACAACACGCCGCGCCAGATCAACCTGTACCGCGCGCTCGGGGCCGGGCTGCCGCTCTTCGGCCACGTGCCGATGATCCTCGGCGCCGATGGCCAGCGCCTGTCGAAGCGCCACGGCGCGGTAAGCGTGATGCAGTACAAGGAGGACGGGTTCCTCCCCGACGCGATGGTGAACTACCTGGCGCGCCTCGGCTGGTCGCACGGCGACGAGGAGGTGTTCTCGCGCGAGCAGCTCGTCGAGTGGTTCGACCTCGGGCACGTGAGCAAGTCGCCCGCGCGCTGGGATCCCGAGAAGCTGCGCTGGCTCAACGGCGAGTACCTGCGGCGCATGGCGGATGCGGACCTCGCGCAGCTCCTGCACGACGAGAAGCCCGGCGTGTATCGGTATCTCGAATCCGTGATGGACCCGATCGCGATGACCGCGGCGGGGCGCGCCAAATTCCAGACGCTCCTCGACCACGAGCAGTTCCTCATGGCGATGGCCGAGCCCGCGCGCCCCGACGACGCACTCGCGAAGGACCACCTCGGCGAGGCGGGCAGCGCGGTGCTCGCGGCGCTGCTGCCCAAGCTGCGCGCGGACCCGAAATGGGACGCGCCCTCGATCAGCGCCGTGCTGAAGGAAACCGTGAAGTCGATGGGCGTGAAGCCGCCCCAGGTGATGATGCCCTTCCGCGTGGCCCTGACCGGCCAGGCCCAGACCCCGGCCATCGACGCCATCGCCGCGGCTCTGCGCAAGGAGGTCGCCCTTTCGCGCTTGGAACGGGCGGCCGGCCGCTGATATAATGCACGGCTCGGTCGGGGGTATAGCTCAGCTGGGAGAGCGCTTGCATGGCATGCAAGAGGTCAGCGGTTCGATCCCGCTTACCTCCACCAAGTTTTTCCTCGGGAACGGGGAGCCCTCTAGCTCCCCGTTTTCTTGTCCCCATCGTCTAGAGGCCTAGGACACCGCCCTTTCACGGCGATAACCGGGGTTCGAATCCCCGTGGGGACGCCAGAAATGCAAAAGCCCACCGACAAGCGGTGGGCTTTTTCATTTCTGTTGTCGCCATGCGAGATTCGAACCCGCAAAGGGTTCGACAACATGAGGCGTCGTGCGGCCTGATTCACCGCCTGGCCATCGACCGGTCATGCGCCCATGTAGGACCTTGCCGACATTGGCACCGGGTGCCACCCCGTAGACTCGAATGCCTACGTTTGAACCTACCGGTCTTGGCGCGGCATTGCGCCTCCGGGCGCCTGATGAGGACGACATGAACGAAGCAGTCACTGCTATCACGACCGAAAAGGACAGCGCGGCCGCCGGTGCACGCCTTGGAGATGAAATGAGGGGCGCGCTCAACGGCGGCGCTCCCGACGCCGTGGTCGTCTTCGCCTCCGCTCAGCACGGCTTCGAGGCTTTGCTCGAAGCACTCGCCGAGCGCTCAGGCTGCCGCACGATCGTGGGTTCGTCGTCCGCGGGCGAGTTCACCACGTCGACGCAAGGCGAGGGGTACGTGTCCGCCCTCGCCCTGCGTTCCGATGAGATGCGTTTCGCCATCGGGCTCGGCACTGGCGTGAAGCGCGATCCGACCGCGGCCGCGCGACAGGTCGCTGCCTCTTTCCGGGGTGTCGATGGGGCGCCGGAGCCTTATCGCGCGGCCCTCGTGATGACCGATGCGCTCGCGGGTCACGCCGATGCGCTAGTGGAGGAGCTCACCGTCGCCACGCGTGGCAACTACAAATTCTTCGGCGGCGGCGCCGGCGACGACGGTCTTTTCGAGAAGACGTATGTCTTCGACGGCACGCGTGCCGTGACGGACGCTGTCGTGGCCATGGAAATCCTGTCGCAACGTCCGCTGGGGATCGGGGTCTCGCATGGATGGATCCCGGCGAGCGAGCCCTTTCGGGTGACGGAAGCCGCAGGCTCGCGCATCGTGGGCCTGAATGGCATGCCCGCGGTGGACGCGATCGAGGAGCACGCCGAGGAGACGGGACAGCGGTTCGATCGCGCCGCGCCGTTGCCATTTTTCCTGCACAACATCATCGGGATCCGCAGCGACGGCCACTATCGCCTGCGTGTCCCGCTCGCCGTGAATGCGGACGGTTCGATCGAGTGCGCCGCGGGCGTGCCGCAAGGTTCCGTCGTGCACATCATGAAGACTTCCGAGGAGTCGGCGGTGCTCGCCGCGCACCAGGCCACGACGGCGGCCCTCGAGGCGCTCGGCGGCTTGCGTCCGAAGGCCGCGCTGGTCTTCGACTGTGTAGCGACCCGGCTTCGCCTCGGGCGCGCTTTCGGAAACGAGCTCAAGGCGTGCGCGGACCTGCTGCGGCCGGCGGGCTTCGTGGGTTGCAACACATACGGCCAGATCGCGCGCGCCGAGGGGCAATTCGGCGGTTTCCACAACTGCACCGCGGTGGTGTGCGTAATGCCGGAATAGCGAGTGGCGGAGCAATCGATCACGGAAGCGGTGATCGCGCTCGCGGATCCAGCGCGCCGGAACGTTGCGGCGCGTGCGCTCGCCGAGCGCCTTGGCGCAGCGAGCGTGCTGCTGTTGCTGCGCGATCCCGCGGTCTCGGCGATCGTGCCTGCGCCCGGCTTTCCGCAGACGATGCGCGGCGGGCCGAAGTGGCGTCTTTTCCTGAAGCTTTGCCTGCACCCCGGATATCACGTCGGGGAGGTCGAGTCGCCAGAGGGATCCCTCCAATGCGCTGAAGCGGTGGCGCGGGACGGGCTCGTCCTGCTCATGTGCGGTGGGCAGCTCGACGGCGCGGCGCTCGCGGAGATCGAGAAGCTGATGCCACTGCTCGCGTGTGCGCTGCACGGCGAACAGCGCGTCGCGCTCGCCCGTGCCGAAGCTGACGACGCGCGCAGTCTGGCGAACCGTGCGCAGGTGCTGGCGATGGCACTGGACGCGGCTCGCCAGGAAGCCACGCGGCTCAACGCGCAGCTGCGCGACGAGCAGCGCCGCAAGGACGAGTTCCTCGCGATGCTCGCGCACGAGCTGCGCAACCCGTTGGCCCCATTGGTCACGTCGATCGAGATCATGCGCCAGCGCGGCTCCGACCAGCATGCGGACGCCTCCCGCCTCCTCGAGATCATGGGGCGCCAGACCGCGCACCTGACCCGGCTCGTGGACGACCTCCTCGACATATCACGCGTGACGCGAGGCAAGATCGAGCTGCGACCGGAGCTCCATTCGCTATGGGAGGTGGTGATGAATGCGGTCGAGGTCAACCGCGGCCTCATCCTGGCGAAGCAGCAGCAGCTCGAGCTGCTGCCCCCCGCGGCGCAGGTCACCGTGCATGGCGACCCCGTCCGGCTTACTCAGATCGTCTCGAATTTGCTGCACAACGCCGCGAAATACACGCCCCCGGGCGGACACATCGTCGTGGAAGCCGGATGCGACATGCGCGAGGCTTTCCTGCGCGTCGCGGACAACGGCATCGGCATCGCGCCCGACATGATCCACTCGGTCTTCGAGCTGTTCGCGCAGGCGCCCACGGCGCCGGAGCATTCGCCAGGCGGACTGGGCATTGGCCTTACGCTGGTCAAGTCGCTCGTCGAGATGCACGGCGGCCGCGTATCTGCGCATAGCCCGGGCTTGGGCAAAGGCAGCACGTTCACCATCCGCCTGCCCCTGGGCGAGCGCGTGGGCAAGGAATCCGGCGCCCGCTTGGTGGGGGACGATGCCGCGATCCTCCTTGTGACCGCGGACTCCGCGATGGCCGATGCGATCCGCCCCATGCTCGAGCAGAACGGGCGCCGGCTGGAGGTCGCTTTCAGTGCGCCCACCGCGCTTCAGCTGCCGGCACATGTCCACTTCGACGTGGTCATCGTCGATGCCGCGTTGCCGGACATCGACTTGGAAGACCTCATTCATCGCCTTAGGCGCATTTTGAAGGCCTCCACGCGCATCGCGGTGGCGGGCGGAAAGACGCCCGTCGCGGCGACCGCGTTCGATGTCTCGATCGCCAAGCCGGTCACGGCCGACGCGATCGAGGTTCTTCTGTGCCGAGCCGTGGGACGGGGCCTCGGGGGCGCCTAGTCGGACGGTCCAGAAGGCGGCGAAAAGAGCCGCTTTTGTGCGGCGCACCATTTTAGGTGTATAATCAACTGGTTCCCTTCGCTACGCCGCTCGGAGTCGCTCTTCGCCGGCAGGGCGACGGCTGAAATAAGCCATGCAAACCCGGTGGGGACGCCAGCAAAAGGAAGAACGCCGGCCCCGTGCCGGAGTTTTCTCTCTTTCCCGGCGATTCGAACGAGTGCGGTCCCCGTCCGAATTCCACCGGTTCCATCGACTCCGTTTCCGAGGACACGAGCATGATCGAAACCCTGCAATGCCTGAAAAAGCACGGCCAGCGCCTCGACCTCGAGATCGCCAAGGAAATGCGAATGCCCCTTGCAGCCGTCAGGCAGCAGCTGACGGCCCTGGCCGATCGTCGCGAAGCGGTCGTCTGCAAGACGATCCAGTTCGAGAACGGCCGGCAAATCGAAGCATGGCAGGGCCGCGTTTCCGGTTACGTCCCGCCGGTCGCCCCCGGACGAAAGCCGAAATCGAAGACGTGAGCGTTCGCGCTCCGCGGTCCCGCCCTGGGCGGATAATGGGCTACCGAAGCCAAAGGACCGCCCACAAATGCGCGTTGCCCGCCTGAAGTCGTTCTTCGAGGAAGTTCTCAAGAGCCTGCCCAAGCCGTACACGGAAGACGTGGTCGAGGACGTCTTCGTCGCCATCGAGAACGATCCCCGCTGGAAGAAGGAGTACGACGACCTCCTGTACAACCTCCACAAGAACGTCGTCAATCCGTGGGGTGGCTTCTGGATCGGCCACCTCACAGGTCGAGTCGCGGGCGAGCAGGTCTCGGCCTCGCGCACCCGCCTGATCGAGTCCTACGCGAAGCTTGCGAAGGGGGCGAAGCCCGCGGGCAAGAAGGTGAAGGAGCCCGAGGCGCTCAAGGCGATGTCGGAGTATTTCTTCGCGAACAAGGAGACGCTGCCCGCCGCCGTGCGCGAGAACCGCAGCCTGATCCTCGAGCTCATCAAGGCCGGAATCGGCGTCGCGGACGCGTTCGCGAAAAGCCTCGAGAAGCCCGCCCTCGCTCGCTGATCGAGGCGGTTGCGCGCGGCCTTACGAAGTCCCCGCCCGCAGCTGCGAAAGGAAGAATCGAACCATCTCGGCCGAAGCGTCGGGTCCGCTGGGGTCGGTGAACGACCCACTTCGGCTGCCGCCCGACCACGCATGTCCCGCCCCGTGCACGACCCAATGCTCGACAACGGCGTGGTTGGCGGGGTCCAGATACTCCGTGCGGCGATAGCGCCGGCCGCCCGAGGCCGTTCCCGCCTTGTCGCTTCCGCGCACCGGTTTCGCCCCTGGAGCGCTCGTGACACGCTCGACGATCGCGTCCGCGTTGCTCGCGTTCACGATTCGGTCGTCGTCGCCATGGAAGACGATCGTCCGCGTCGAGCTCGAGGCATGCGAACGCTTCGCCCGGCCTTGCATGGCCGCGAATGCCGAGGGCACGTCGTGTGCGGCCCAGTAGGGTGGCCCGGAGTGCGCGCCGACCGCGGCATAAAGCTCGGGATACATCTCGCCGAGGATCAATGCCATCGATGCGCCCGCGGACATGCCCGCGACGAAGACGCGCCGCGGGTCGACGCGATATGACGACGACACTTCGCGCGTGATGCCCGCGATGATCGACGGCTCCCCCAGGTCGCGGCGTTGGTCTTCGGGCCGGAACCAGTTCCAGCACCGCGATCCGTTGGCATTGGCAGCCTGGGCGGGATAGACCACGAGGAAGCCGTGTTCCTCCGCGAGCGAGTTCATCCGGGTGCCGGCCGCAAAGTCGTCCGGCGATTGCTTGCAGCCGTGGAGCATCACGAGCGCTGGAACGGATTGCGTCGATTCGGGCGAATAGCTCGCGGGAACGTAAAGCTTGTAGTCGCGCTTGCCTGCGTTGTTCGCGAACGAATGCTCCAGGAATCGGCCTCCGGCCGCGGGCCCCTCGGGGTGCGCGACCGGTGATGGCGTATCCGGGCGCTGCGTCAATCCCGCGGCCGACAAGGCCTGGTTGATCGTGTCGGTGACACCCCTCATCAGGCCGGACCGTGTGCTCAATCCGGCCGCCGCGAGCGCGCGCTGGATCGTTTCGTTGATGCCGTTGAATTTCAATTCGGATCCTTCGATGGACGAGCAATTCAGAGAATGCGATCGGCGAGCGCCTTGCGCACCGCCGCGCTGGCGTGAAAGGCACCCAGGACTTCGATGGAGCGGATGGCCGCGAGCGCCAGCTTGGGCGAGACGTCGTTGGCGATCCGCGCGAGGCCGACCACCTGGATCTGCAGCATCCGGCCTTCCGCCACGGCGCGTTCGAGCTCTGCGCGGCCGAAGTGCTGCAATCCCAGCACGAGGGTGCGGCGGGCGACCGTTCGCTTTACCTCGTCGCCGTGCGAGGAGAGCTGGTTGCGGATTGCCGTGCGGATCAGGTCGGTGCGATTGGAATAGAAGCCCTCCTGCACCAACAGGTCGATTTGCCCGAGGTCGACCACCCCCAGGTTGATGGTGAGTTTTTCGGAGGGTAGGTTGGCCATCCGTATACCATCCATATGGAATCTACATGGAAGGTATTTAACCACATTCCCGGGTCGCGATGGGGCCGACGCTCGAGCGGGCCCGAGGCCGCGTGCTATGCCACACTTGGCGCCCCAGCCATCGCGTCCATGGAAAGACCCGAATGACTTTCTCCGCATTCCGATTCGCTTTTGCGCTCCTCGTGGGCATCGCGGCGGCCCTGCCTTGCGGGGCCGAGAGCTTTGCCTCGTCCGCGTCGAGCGCCGGCTCCGCCTCGGTCGGCAGCCTGTCCGATTCGATACGCGACTCGAGCGGCAGCTCGACGCACACGGTCGCCGAAGGCGACTACCGCATCATCGATGTCGCGGCCGCCGAACAACCGGAGACCCTGCGGTTGAAGATGCAGCATGTCGCCGATGCGGGTGACGACGGTGCAGTCATCTATCTCGACGTGCCGCGAGCCGCGCTGGGCGATCGCGCCGCCGCGGTCGGCGACATCGTCGGCGTGCGGCAGCGCCCCTACGGTTACCAGTTCGCATGGGCCGACACCGGCGTCGCATTCTTCCTGGTGCTGGCCGCCGATTGGCAGCGCGACCTCGAACCGCGGCCCGTGCAGCTTTGAAGCTTCGCCTCGCGCTGCTCGCCGCGGCCGCGTGGTGCTGCACGCAAGGCGCGGGCGCGGCATCGGCGCCGTCGGGCTTCTGCGATCGCCCGGCACCGATGAGCGCGCAACAGGAGGACCGGCTGCTGCGTTTCGCCGCCCTCATCAAGCAGGAGCTCGACAGGTCGGGCGAAACGGTGGCACTGGTCGCGCGCTCCGGCATGGACCTGAGCCGCTTCGGCGTGCGCTATTCGCATGCCGGCGTCATCCTGAAGGCGAGTGACAACGCCCCATGGTCCGTGCGCCAGCTCTACTACGCGTGCGACGAGCAGCGACCGCGGCTGTACGACCAGGGCCTGTCCGGCTTCCTCTTCGGCACCGACGATCCGACGGTCGGCTATGTCTCGATCGTGCTTCCGCACGGCATCGAGGCCGCCGCGCTGGAGCGTGCCGCACTCGACACGCCGCTCGCGCTGCGCTTGCTGGCCGCGACCTACAGCGCGAATGCGTACCCGTTCAGCGTGAGCTACCAGAACTGCAACCAATGGGTGGCGGAGTTGCTCGCCACGGCGTGGGGCGGCGCGCTGGACGACACGCCGGGCCTGCGCGAGCGGGCCCAGCGTTGGCTCGCACGGAGCGGCTATGAGCCTGCGGCGATCGAGGTCTCGCACTTGCTGATGGCCGCCGCGCCCTTCATCCCGTTCGTGCATTTCGACGACCATCCGCAGGAAGATCTCGAAGCGCTGCGCGTTCGCACGAGCCTGCCGAGGGCCATCGAGGCCTTCATCCACAAGCGACTGCCCGCTGCCACGCGCATCCAGATGTGCCACGACGGCGCGAAGGTGGTCATCCGCCACGGCTGGGAGCCGGTTGCGCAACGCTGCCGGCCGCGAGACGGCGATCAGGTGATCGATCTCGACGAACTCGACGAAGAGGTCGAGTCCGACCACGCCCGCTCATTCGTGTCGGACGAATCGACCGAGGATTGATCGCCGGCAGATGGCTCGAAACGAACCGAACGCCGCGCCGGGATTAGGGCTAGACTGGTCAGGTTGAGCCACAGCATCGCATGCGCATTCGCGCGCAAGACCTTCGCCGCTCGCTATCCGGCATGAGAAGCTCCACGCCCGATCGCCCACTCGCCCGGAAAGTCCGGAAGGCCGAGTACGGAAAGCGGACCGGGCACCGCCGCGAGCCGTTCTTTCCGATCGTCGGCATCGGCGCTTCCGCGGGAGGCCTCGAGGCGTTCACGCAACTGCTCAAGCACCTGCCGCACGATACCGGCATGGCCTTCGTCCTCGTGCAGCACCTCGATCCGACGCACGAGAGCGAGCTCACGCAATTGCTCGCGAAGGCCACGTCCATGCCCACGCGCGAAGTCACGGACAAGCTGCGCGTCGAGCCGAACCATGTCTACGTCATCCCGCCGAACACGACGATGGCGATCGCCCGCGGCGTGTTGAAGCTCGAGCCGCGCAGCGAGGGCCGCAGGCCGCAGCACGCGATCGATTTCTTCCTGGAGTCGCTCGCGCAAGACCGGCACGCGAGCGCGATCGGCGTGATCCTTTCGGGAACCGCCACCGATGGCACCCTCGGCCTCGAAGCGATCAAGGCCGAGGGCGGAATCACCTTCGCGCAGGACGATACGGCGCGATACGACTCGATGCCGCGCAGCGCGGTGGCCGCGGGCTGCGTGGATGCCGTGTTGCCCCCGGAGGGCATCGCAACGGAGCTGGCGCGGCTCGCGAAGCATCCGTACGTCGTGAACGGCAACGCCGAGCCGGGCCTTCGCGGAATGGACCACGGCGGCATCGCGCCGGTCCCTTCGCCCGCGGGCGCGCGCCGGGCACCCGCCGCGGGCGCCGCGAGCGCGGCGACCCAACCCGCGCAAGGCGCGGGTCGTGCGGCGGACGAAGGCTTCAGGACGATCCTGGAGCTGCTGCACGCCCATTGCGGCGTGGATTTCTCGCTCTACAAGCCCAGCACGATCCGCCGGCGCATCGCCCGGCGCATGGTGCTCAGCCACAACGAGACGCTCGCCGGCTACGCGAAGTTCCTGCGCTCGAACGCGAAGGAGCTCGAAACGCTCTTCTCCGACGTCCTCATCTCCGTCACCAGCTTTTTCCGCAACCCCGAGGCGTTCGATGCGCTCAAGAAGCTCGTCTTTCCCGCCATCGCGCAGCAACGCGACGAGCCGATGCGCGCGTGGGTGCTGGGCTGCTCCACGGGGCAGGAAGCGTATTCGATCGCCATGGCGTACGTCGAATACTGCGACGCGGCCCACCGTGCGCCGCGGCTGCAGGTGTTCGCCACGGACCTGAACGAAGCGCTGCTCGGCAAGGCGCGTGCGGGCCTGTATTCGCGCACGGTCGTGAACGACGTCTCGCCCGAGCGGTTGCGCCGGTTCTTCGTGGAGGAGGACGGCGGCTACCGGATCGCCAAGTCGCTGCGCGAGATGGTCGTCTTCGCGCGCCAGAACCTTTCCACGGACCCGCCGTTCTCGCGCATGCACCTCGTGAGCTGCCGCAACGTGCTCATCTATCTCGAGCCGGACCTGCAGCAGAAGGCGCTGGCGATGTTCCATTACGCCCTCAAGCCGGGCGGCTTCCTGCTGCTCGGCGCGTCGGAATCGGCGGGCGCCTTCGCGAGCCTCTTCGAGGTGGTCGACAAGAAGCACAAGATCTTCTCGAGGAAACCGGTGGCCTCGCCGGCGCACCAATGGCCCGCGGGGCGCGCGGCTCCGAAGCGCGATGGCGGGCGCCGCGCGGCGATCCAGGGGCCCATGGCGCCGCAGGCAGCGTCCTCGACGACGGTGGCGGAGCGCGAGGCCGACCGCCTCATGCTAGGCGTGTTCGTCCCACCGGGCGTCCTGGTGAACGACGAGATGCAGATCGTCCAGTTCCGCGGAGCCACGACTCCCTACCTCGTGCCGCCTACCGGAAAGGCCACCTTCGACGTCCTGAAGATGTCCCGGGAGGGTCTGGCGCTGCCGCTACGCGCGGCGCTCGGCAAGGCGAGGAAGGAAAACAAGCCCGTGCGGCGGGCGGGCGTGCGCATCGGCCAGGATGGGGACATGCGCACGGTGGACATCGAGGTCATTCCGCTCAGGAGCCAGCACGAGCGCTACTTCCTGATCCTGTTCGAGCGTCCGGAAGGCGCCGCCGCGACGAAGCGCGCGGCGCGGGAATCCGAGGCATCCGTTCCCACCGGAACGATTCGCGCCGAGACGGCCGGCGCGAAGGCCCTGCGGCAGCGCCTGGCGCAAACCGAGCGGGCGCTCGCGGAGTCGCGCGAGTACCTGGAGTCGGTCCAGCAGCAGTTCGAATCGGCCAACGAGGAGCTGCAGGCTTCGACCGAGGAGCTCCAATCCTCGAACGAGGAATTGCAGAGCATGAACGAGGAGCTCGAGACCTCGAAGGAGGAGCTCGAATCCACGAACGAGGAGCTCACCACAGTCAACGAGGAGCTGGGCTACCGCAACGCGGAGCTGGATCGCATCAATGCCGACCTGAGGAATGTCCTCACGAGCACCCGCACCCCGATCCTCGTGGTCGGGCGCGACCTCGCGATCCGCCGCTTCACGCCCCAGGCCGAGAAGTTCTTCAGCCTCCTCGCGACCGACGTGGGACGTCCCCTGCGCGGCGTCCGGCATACGCTGGTCTTCCAGCCGGAAGGTGCCGCCGCGAACCGCAGGCTCGCCACGCAGCCGGTCGAGCTCGAGGGATTCCTCCAGGACGTGATCGACAACGCCGCCGCGCGCGAGCGCGAAGTCCGCGACGAGCTGGGTCGCTGGTATTCCCTGCGCGCCACCCCTTATCTGTCCTTCGACAACAAGATCGACGGCGCGGTGCTGATGCTGGTGGACGTCGACGCGCTCAAGCGCAGCGAGCGGGAGGCGCAGTCCGCGCGGGAATTCTCCGAGGCGACCATCCGCACGATGCGCGACCCGCTCCTCGTCCTCGACGCGGACCTGCGCGTGACCATGGCGAACGAGGCCTTCTATCGCACGTTCCGGATCCGGCAGGACGAGGTCGAAGGGCGTTCCATCTACGCGCTCGGCAACGGCCAGTGGGACATTCCCCGGTTGCGCGGCCTTCTCGAGGAGATCCTGCCGCGCAACAGCTTCTTCAACGACTTCGAGGTGATCCAGGAGTTTCCCTCGATCGGCCGGCGCACCATCCTGCTCAACGCGCGCAGGCTGAGCCTCGGCGGCGGCACGGGACTGATCCTCCTCGCGTTCGAGGACGTCACCGAGCGCCTCGAATCGCGCGAGGCCCTGCGCGCCTCGGAGCTGCGCTACCGGCGCCTGTTCGAGGCGTCGCAGGAGGGCATCGTCCTTCTCGACATGGTGACCCGGAAGATCACCGACGCCAACTCGTGCGCGGAAGAGCTCCTGGGCGAGGAGCGCAAGGAGCTCCTCGACAAGGAGCTTTGGCAGGTGGGGCTGCTCGAAAGCGAGCAGCACAGTCATGCCGTGTTCCGGAAATTGCAGAAGGAGGGGACCTTCAGGATCGATGAGTTGGAGCTGGAAGCGCCCGACGGGCAGCGCAGGTGGCTGGAGCTTTTCGCGTCCCTGTATGCGGAGAAGGAGTCGAACGTGATCCAGCTCCGCATTCGGGAAGTCGGCGAGCGCAAGCGCAGCCAGGACGCGCTGCGCGAGGCGGAGAGGCGCCTGCGGTTCGTGCTGGATGCGATGCCGCAGAAGGTCTTTACCGCGAAGCCGACCGGAGATCTGGACTACCTCAACCAGCAATGGATCCAGTATTCCGGTTGCACGGCCGAGGAGCTTGCCGGTTCGGGCGTGCTGCGAACCGTGCATCCCTCCGACGTGGATGCGAGCCGCGGGGCATGGCAGCACAGCATGGAGACGGGCGAACCCTTCCTGGCCATGCAGCGCTTGCGGCGAAGCGACGGCGAGTACCGGTGGCATTCGAGCCGCGCCGTGCCCATGAGGGACGCATCCGGATCGTTCCTTCTGTGGGTGGGCTCCGCCACCGATATCCACGACATCGTCGAGCAGAGCCGCCACAAGGATGAATTCATGGCGACGCTCGCGCACGAGCTGCGCAACCCCCTCGCGCCGATGCGCAACGTGGTCGAGATCCTGAAGCGGGCGAACGGGAACGCGGAGCTGATCCTGAAAGCCCGGGAGACGCTGGAGAGGCAACTGAGCCATCTCGTCCGACTGGTCGACGACTTGCTCGACGCGGACCGCATCGGTCGCGGCGTCCTGGAGCTTCGCCTGGAGGAAGTCGAGCTCTCCACCGTGATCGATCACGCGGTGGAAGCGTGCCGCCCGGCGATCGATCGCGGGCGGCACGAGCTGAAGGTCACGCTGCCGGAGCGGCCGATATGGCTTCGCGCCGATCCCGTGCGCCTGGCGCAGGTTTTCGGCAACCTCGTCGACAACGCCGCCAAGTACAGCAAGCCGGCCGGACACATCGCGATCGATGCCGAGCTGCAAGGCGAAAGCGTGCTGGTGACGGTGCGCGACGCCGGAATCGGCATTCCGCCGGACATGCTGCTCAAGGTGTTCGATATGTTCGCGCAGGTCGATCGCTCCTCGGACAGCGCGCACAGCGGCCTCGGGATCGGCCTCGCGCTGGTGAAGCGATTGGTCGAGATGCACGGCGGCACGATCGAGGCGAAGAGCGACGGTCGCGGGCGCGGCAGCGAGTTCGTGGTGCGGCTTCCCGCCCTGCTGAAGGATTCCGAGGCATCGGCAGCGGGCGGCGCCCGGGTCCAGGAGCCGTCCTAGTTGCGTTCCGCCCGATTCCCGGCCCTCGATCTTCGGGGGCTTAACGGCACATGGGAGCGATGGCGCGTTTCACAAACACGGCGCCCATAGTGCGGGGAAGGAGAACCCCACCGATGACGACAAGCAAACTGCCTACGATCGCCGCGGCCGTCCACGCGACGAAATCCATCGCGACCTGCACCCGCCTTCTCGCGCTCGCCGGCCTGGAGCGAATGCTCGAGGGCGACGGGCGATACACGCTATTCGCACCGACCGACCTCGCGTTCGACGGGTTGCCGCCCGAAGCCATGGCCTCGCTGGAAAGCGACCCCGTGCGGCTGCGCGCCGCGCTCGAGTACCACATCCTCGCCGGGGGGCGCGAGCTTTCCGGGATTCTCGACGGAAAGCTCGCAACGCTCGGGGGCGCGCTGCTCACCTCGTCGGTCACCGACGACGGCCTGCGGCTGGATCACGCCAACGTGTGCGGCTCTCCACTGCGTTGCGCAAACGGCGTGGTTCACCCGATCGACGCCGTGCTGCTCCCGGGCTACAGTCCCCCGCCTTCAGCCGCGGCGCAAAGGGAGTCTCCCTGGTCAGGACGGCGTGCCGGGCCCTGACGGATCGCCATGACTCGGTAGGTGCGCCGGCGCGCGTGCCCCGTTCCGTGCGCAAGCGCACAATGGAGGCTCGCCATTCCCTGGGATCTCATCGAATGCCGGACCCCACCCAGAACGACCTGTTGGCCGCGCTCTCCGCGGTGGAGCTCAAGCGCTTGCAGCCCCATCTGCAGCTCGCCGAAATGCCGCTCGGCGAAGTCGTCTACGAGTCGGGCCGTCACATCGACCACGTCTATTTCCCGACCACCTGCATCGTCTCGCTGCTTTACGTCCTCGAGAGCGGCGCCTCGGCGGAGATCGCGATCGTCGGCCACGAAGGCATGGTCGGCATCTCCATCTTCATGGGCGGGGAAACCACTCCCAGCCGCGCCGTCGTGCAGAGCGCCGGCGAGGCCTATCGGCTGCCGGCGCAGATGGTGAAGGCGGAGTTCACGCGAGGCGGCGGGATGCAGCACCTGATGCTCCGCTACACCCAGTCGCTCATCACGCAGATGGCGCAGACGGCCGTATGCAACCGCCATCATTCGGTGGATCAGCAGCTCTGCCGCTGGCTGCTGTTGAGCCTCGACCGCCTGGCCGTGCCCGAGATCACGATGACGCAGGAACTCATCGCCAACATGCTCGGCGTGCGGCGCGAAGGCGTCACCGAGGCCGCCGGCAAGTTGCAGAAGGCCGGCGTCATCAGCTATCGGCGCGGGCACATCAAGGTGCTAGATCGGCCCAAGCTCGAGGCGATGGCGTGCGAGTGCTACGCGGTGGTGCGCGCGGAAACCGAGCGGCTGCTGCCGATCATCCCGCCTCATTGATCGCACGCTAGGGCATTGCCGCGGCGGGGACGGCCACGCCGGCGGCCCCGGATTGCGAGGCCCGATCGAGGCGTGCCCAGGTGAAGCCGCCGCTCCCCGAATACGACCGGGACCATAGCGCGCCGCAACCGCGGCACTGGAAAACGATGCCGGCGGCCCCGAGCCTTCGCACCCGGAGATTGGCGTGCCCGTCGATCTTCGAGGGCCCGCGCATGCAGGGACTACATTGCGTATCCATCGGAATTTCCTTTCGTCAGATGATTGTCGCCGTGCCGCGCTCGGCCGCAAGCCGGTTGGCGCGGCAGGTCGATCGTGAACACACATCCTTCTCCCGGGCGGTCGCGCACGCGCAGCTCGCCGCCCATCGCCTCGACCGCCCGGCGCGAGATCGCAAGGCCCCGTGCGGCCGCCGTGCGATTCGCGCCTTGCTCCTCGAAAGGAACGAAGAATGCCCGCGCCTTGCCTCCGGGAAGGCCGCCGCATTCGTCTCGGATCTCGATGAGCACGTGCTCGCCGGAGGCGAACGATTTGAGCGATACGTTCCCGCGCTCGGGCCGGAACTCGAAGGCGTCGTGAAGCAGGTTCGAGACGGCCGAATGCAGCAGTTGCTCGTCCGCGCGGACGCGCAACCCGGTTTCGACGGGCGCGACGCTGAAGTCGCACTTCTTCGCCTTCGCCGACAGGCTCTCGGTCACCTCCACGTCCGCGATGAAGCGGTCGATGGCGACTTCCTCGAGACGGGGCGGAATGCTCGCATCCAGGCGCACTTCCGCGAGCGTCCGATTGATCATGTCGCGCATTCCGGCGAGGCTGCGGGCGAGCACGGCCGAGGTCGCGCCCGCGGTGCCGACCGTCCCGGCCTTCATCGCCTCGAAAGCGAGCGCCGCCGTCCCGAGCAGGCTGCGCAGCTCGTGCGCCGCGGACCCGAGTCGCTCCCCGGTCTCCCGGCGCTGGCTCTCGGCGACCTGCCGCTCGCGCTGCGCCTGGTAGCTCGTGACGGCCTCCGCGATGGCGTCGTCGAGGCATCGGTTGAGGACATTGAATTCATCCGGCGCGATCCGCGCGCCGGATTCGGCGGCGAGCTCGGTGATGGACTGGCACAAGTCTCCATAGTCGTGGACCACCTGGTTGACGGTGAAGCCCCGCAACAGCATCTCGGAGCCGTGCTTCGTGGCGGTCTCCTCGATTTCGGTCGACAGGGGGCTCGGCGACGGCGCCATGCCGTCCGATGCGTCGTTCGGCGCGAACCCGGCGAC
>DASUXK010000298.1:0-5509 GCA_036377935.1 Usitatibacter sp. | reverse complement strand
CGAACTCGAGCGCAAAGCTCGCGACCACGGGGGCGAGGAAGGTGATCACCAGCACCGCGACGAACGCGCCCACGAACGACGAGGTGAAGGCCGCGGTCAGCGCGTGTCCGGCGCGGCCCTTCTGGGCGAGCGGATAGCCGTCGAAGGTCGTCGCCACCGACCAGGGCTCGCCCGGAATGTTGAACAGGATCGAGGTGATCGCGCCGCCGAACAG
Organism: Usitatibacter sp.; assembly: GCA_036377935.1. GTDB lineage: Bacteria > Pseudomonadota > Gammaproteobacteria > Burkholderiales > Usitatibacteraceae > Usitatibacter. Next base: position 5,295 of record DASUXK010000298.1, on the reverse strand, counting down.
GGCTCCCCAGTAGATGCAGGAGAGCAGGATGATCGCCGAGGTCTGGCCCCCCGGGTCCTGCGCCATGGAGAACGTGAGCGGCAGCAGGATCGCCACGCCGTTCGCGCCGCCCAGGCCCGGCAGCACGCCGATGATCACGCCGAGCGTGATCCCGGCGAACATCAGCAGCAGGTTGAACCAGGAAAGGGCGACCGCGAAGCCGCCGAGCAGGTGCTGGATCTCTTGCATCGCGGCGTCCTCAGGCGTAGCCCAGGGCCGCCTCGATGGGGCCCTTCGGCAGCGGGACCTGGAACCAGATCTCGAACATCAGGAAGAAGAGCACCATGGTGACGATGCTCACCGCCGTCACCTTGAGCCACGAGTACTTGCCCAGCACGCGCATGAAGGCGGCGATGAAGATCACCGAGGCCTCGTAGATGCCGAGGCTGAACCAGGGATTGGCGATGAGCGCCGCATAGATCGCGGTGGGCACGAGCACCACCAGCACCATCTTGAGCTGGCCCCAGCGCACGAACGGCTCGCGGTCGCCCGAGCGCAGCGCCGTGTAGAGGATCACCAGCGCCGAAATGATGATGAGGACGCCGATGTAGAAGGGGAAGTAGCCGGCCTCCGGGCCGTCGCTGCCCCAGGAGGAGCCGATCCGGTGGCTGTCCCACGAGACGAGCGTGCCGAAGGCGAGGAAGAGGACCGCGACGATCGCCTCCCACGTGCGCACCGAGCCGACGGCCTTCTGGTCGTTTTGCTGCTGCATGCGATTCCTTTCTGCGGGTCTTGCAAAGAGGGCCCCTCGCGGGGCCCTCTCCGTCCTGCGCCTGCGGCTACTTGTGCAGGAATCCCGCGGCCTTCATCAGCTCCTCGTGCCGCTTCTCGGCATCCGCGACCCAGTCGGCGTACTCCTTGCCGGTCATGTGCGACTGGTTGAACGCGCCGTCCTGCATGAACTTCTTCCACTCGGGCGTCTCGCGCACCTTGTTGAGCACGCCGATGTAGTAGTCGACCACGTCCTTCGAGACGCCGCCGGGCATGAAGATGCCGCGCAGCATCAGGTACTCGACGTCCAGGCCCTGCGACTTGCAGGTCGGGATGTCGCTCCAGGACATGTCCTTCGTGACCTTGTCGTGGTACGGCATCGGCTTCGAGTCGAAGACGCACAGCGGGCGCAAGTTGCCGGCGCGCCACTGGGAGACCGCCTCGATCGGGTTGTTCACGCTCGAATCGATGTGGCCGCCCACGAGCTGGGTCGCCACCGTCCCGCCGCCCTTGAACGGGATGTACGTGAATTTCACCCCGGTCTGCTTCTCGATGTTGACCGTGATGATCTGGTCTTCCTGCTTGGAGCCCGTGCCGCCCATCTTCATCTTGCCGGGACCGGCCTTCTTCGCCGCGTCGATGTAGTCCGTCGGCTTCTGGTACGGGGTCTTCGCGTTCACCCACAGCACGAATTCGTCGAGGGCCATCATCTCGACCGGCGTGAGGTCCTTCCAGTTGAAGGGCACGCCGGTGGCGAGCGGCGTGGTGAAGAGGTTCGACAGGGTGATGATGATCTTGTGGCCATCGCCCTTCGCGGACTTCACGTCCAGGAAGCCCTCGGCGCCCGCGCCGCCCGACTTGTTGATGACGACCATCGGCTGCTTCATCAGGTTGTGCTTGGCGATGATCGACTGGATGAGGCGCGCCATCTGGTCCGCCCCGCCGCCGGTGCCTGCGGGAACGATGAACTCGACGGTCTTGCTGGGCTCCCACGCGAGGGCCGGAAGGCACGCGGTGAGCGCCACGCCTGCGAGCACGGCCAGGCGGCCGCGTGACAACAGATTGGACTTCATTATTTGAATCCTCCTAGGATGCCGACGGGTTTGACGATCCAACGGGACGTTTTGCCTGGGGCGCGACGCGCCCCGGGGCTCGCCTGTCCTAGCGAGCCGGATGATGCTGCGTTGCCGGGGCCCGCGAGCCCGCGCGTCGGGCCAGCCATTGCCCCACCACGATGACCGCGAGCGCCCCGAGGGACGCCACCAGGTATTTGAGGCTCTCGGGCCGCCCCTCGGTCCAGGCGGCAATGGCATGATCCTCCCATGCCATCTCGCCCGCCACGAATCCGATGAGGCCCGCGCCGATGGCGATCACCACCGGGTACCGCTCCATGACCTTGACCAGCAGCGTCGCGCCGAAGATGACGAGGGGGATCGAGATCGCCAGGCCGATCACGAGGAGCAGCCAGCTCCCGCCGGCGGCCGCGGCCACGGCGATCACGTTGTCCAGGCTCATCACGAGGTCGGCGACGAGGATGGTGCGGATCGCGACGAGCAGGTTGTCGCTCGCGTCCACTTCGTCCCCGGCCTCCTCCGGCACGAGGAGCTTGATGCCGATCCAGAGGAGCAGGACGGAGCCCACGAGCTTGAGCCAGGGCAGCGCGAGGAGCGCGACGGCGAAAATGGTGAGGACGATGCGCAGCACGATGGCCGCGCCCGCGCCCCAGCGGATCGCGAGCTTCTGCTGGCGCGCGGGCAGCGAGCGCGCCGCGAGCGCGATCACGACCGCGTTATCGCCCGACAACACGATGTTCACGCCGATGATCTTGGCGAGCGCGGTCCAGAAGAAGGGATCTGCGAAGGACATGAGCCGGAGACCGGATGGAGCGAAACGCTGAGTTTATAATTTTATCCGCGAAAGGTAAGACAGCGCTGGCGAACATGGCCTTGACTTGCATCAAGTGGATTTCCTCGGCGCTGTGCGCGGCCGCCCTCGCCGCGCCCTGGGCCGCGCGCGCGCAGTCCGATGCCGACCTCGCCGCGGCGCGCGACGCGCTGCGCAAGGGCCGCTGGCACGTGATCGAGCAGCTCGCGCCGCGCTTCGCCGGGACGCCGCTCGCGGCCTATCCCTCGTACTGGCTCCTCGACGGCAACATCCAGGATGCCGACCCCGAGGCGATTCGCGCCTTCCTCGCCAAATATCCCACGGGTCCCCTTGCGGAGAGCTTGCGCCGCGACTGGCTCAAGGCGCTCGGCGCCGCCGCGTCCTGGGACACCTTCCGCGCGGAGCGCGGCCGGCTCATCGGCGAGGACGCGGAGATCTCCTGCTATTCGCTGCAGGAGCGCCTCGCCCGCGGCGAGGCGAGCGCCCTGCACGAGGCGCGCACGCGATTCCTCGAGGGCCGCGAGGAGCCGGCCCCGTGCGATCCGGTCTTCGCGCAGGCCGCCTCGCAGGGCGCCCTCTCGCAGGCCGACATCTGGGCGCGGGTGCGCAAGCTCCTGTCCGAAGGCCGCGTGCGCGCGGCGAAGGGCGCGGACGCGCTGCTGCCCGCCAAGGCGCGGATCGCCGAGCGCACGCTCGACCGCGTGGCCGCCGATCCCGCCCGCTACCTCGAGCACCTGAAGGCGCGCACGCTCGACCGCGCGGGACGCGAGACGGCCATCTTCGCCGTCGCCCGGCTCGCCCGCAGCCGCCCCGAGGACGGCGCCCGCGAGCTCGAGCGCCTCGCGCCGCGGCTCGGCGACGATGCCGCGTACGCGTGGGGACAGGTCGCGTGGCAGGCGGCGCTCGACCTGCACCCGCGCGCCCTCGAGTGGTACGCGAAGGCGGGCCGCGAGCCGCTCACCGATTCGCAGGTCGCGTGGAAGGCGCGCTCGGCGATGCGCGCCGCGGACTGGAAGGCGGTCCTCGCCGCGATCCACGAGCTCTCGCCTTCGGTCGCCGGCGAGCCCACATGGCGCTACTGGAAGGCGCGCGCCTTGCGCGAGCGAGGCGACGCCGAGGCGGCGCGCGCGCTGCTGCGCCCGCTCGCCTCGCTGCACTCGTTCTACGGCGTGCTCGCCGCCGAGGAGCTGGGCGTTCCCGCCGCGCCCGACTGGAACGGCGTGCGCCCTTCGCTGGCCGACCTCGCGCGCGTGCGCGCCATGCCGGGCGTGGAGCGCGCGCTCCTCCTCTATCGCGGGGGCCTCACCGACGACGCGCTGCGCGAATGGTCGTGGGCCACGCGCGACCTCGACGACCGGGGGCTGCTCGCCGCGGCGCAGATCGCCGCCGAGGCGGACGTGCCCGACCGCGCCATCTTCGCCGCGGACCGGACGCTGCAGCTGCACGATTTCTCGCGGCGCTATCCGGTGCTGCATCGCGAGGCGCTCGACACGGCGGCGAAGCAGTGGGACCTCGACGAGGCGTTCGTCTACGGCATCATCCGCCAGGAGAGCCGCTTCATGGCCGACGTGCGCTCGCCGGCCGGGGCCGTCGGCCTCATGCAGCTCATGCCGCGAACCGCGCGCTGGATCGCCCGCCAGATGCCGTTGCGTCCCTACAAGCCGGAGATGCTCGTGCTCCCCGAGGTGAACGTCGCGATGGGAACGTATTACCTGCACCGCGTGCTCGAATCGCTCGGCGATCCGATCCTCGCGGCCGCCGCGTACAACGCGGGGCCCTCGCGCGCCCGGCGCTGGCGCGACGACAAGCCGCTCGAAGGCGCGATCTACGCCGAGACGATCCCCTTCGCGGAGACCCGCGACTACGTGAAGAAGGTCTTCACCAACGCCTGGTACTACCGGCAGCGCCTCGGCGGCGCTCCGGCGAGCCTGCGCGGCCTCCTCGGCACGGTGCCGGGGCGCGACGCCGCCGATTCCTTCGCCGCCAACATCCCCTGACGCCATGGACATCGCGAGCGCCTGCCTCCTGGGCGGCACCGGATTCGTCGGAAGCGCCATCGCCGAGCAGGCCACCACGCGCGGCATCCGCATGCGCGTGCTCACGCGCAGCCTGCCGCGAGCGCGGCACCTCACCGTGCTGCCCACCGTCGAATTGATGGTGGGCGATCCCTCCGACGAGAAGACGCTCGAGAAGGCGTTCGAAGGCATGGACGCCGTGGTGAACCTGGTCGGCATCCTCCACGAAGGCGGCGGCCAGGACTTCAATTCGGTGCATGCGCAGCTTCCGCGCAAGGTGGCGCAGGCATGCCGCGCGAGCGGCGTGCAGCACCTCGTGCACGTGAGCGCGCTGGGCGCATCGGACAAGGGGCCGAGCCGGTACCTGCGCTCGAAGGCCGCGGGCGAGGCGGCCGTGCGGATCGCGGCGAGCGAGGTGCCGTGGACGATCCTGCGGCCCTCGGTGATCTTCGGCGAGCGCGACCGCTTCCTGAACCTCTTCGCGGATCTCGTGAAGCTCTTTCCCGTCGTGCCGCTCGCGAAGGCGAACGCGCGCTTCCAGCCGGTCTGGGTCGAGGACGTGGCGCGCTGCTGCCTCGCGGCGCTCGGCAATCCCGCGGCGTACGGGCAGTCGTTCGACCTTTGCGGGCCGCGCGCCTACACGCTC
>DASUXK010000297.1:0-4464 GCA_036377935.1 Usitatibacter sp. | reverse complement strand
GGTGAGCACCTCGGGCGGGATCTTCTTGTTGAGCTTCACGTACTGGTCGAACTGGGCGAGCAGCGTGCGGCGCATCGCCTCGACCTCGTTGGAATCCGGCTCCTCGGAAGCCACCAGCTCGATCTCCGCCTCGAAGTTCGCCTTGTCGGTGAGGACGCGCTCGATCCTCGCGCGCTGCACGCCCTCCACGAGCACCTTCACGGTGCCGTCGGGCAGCTTCAGCATCTGCAGGATGGTCGAGACCGTGCCCACCTCGTAGAGGTCCTCGGGGTTGGGCTCGTCCTTCGCCGCCGACTTCTGCGCGACGAGCACGACGTTCTTGCCTTCCTCCATCGCCGCTTCGAGCGCCTTGATGGACTTGGGCCGCCCCACGAACAGCGGGATCACCATGTGGGGGAACACCACCACGTCGCGCAGCGGGAGGAGCGGCAGGACGCGGGATTCAGCGGAAAAGGAGGCGGTCATCGTCTTTCCTGGGTTGTCTTGCGTGACACGTGGGGGCTCGCGGGAGCCCCGTCAAGTCCCTGTCGCGCAGAGCGGGATAGGGGACTCGAGGATCTACTGCTGCCCACTCGCGACCTTCGGCTGGTCGGAGTAGATGAGCAGGGGCTTGCCGTCGCCCGTGATGGAGCCCTCGTCGACCACGACCTTCTGGACGTTCGAGAGCGAAGGAAGGTCGAACATGATGTCCAGCAACGAGTGCTCGATGATCGAGCGCAGCCCGCGCGCGCCGGTGCGGCGCTCGAGGGCCCGCTTCGCGATGGCCGTGAGGGCCGGGCCGCGAAACTCGAGTTCGACCCCCTCCATGGCGAGGAGTTTCTGGTACTGCTTCACGAGCGCGTTCTTGGGCTCCATGAGGATCTTCACGAGCGCGTCCGCATCCAGCTCGTCCAGCACCGCCACCACCGGCAGGCGCCCGACGAATTCCGGGATGAGGCCGTACTTGATGAGGTCCTCGGGCTCCACCTCGTGGAGCATCACGTTCAGCTCGCGGCGATCCGTGGTGGAGCGCACGTTCGCGCCGAAGCCCATGCCCGAGCGGTCGGTGCGGTTCTGGATCACCTTCTCGAGGCCGCCGAAGGCGCCCCCGCAGATGAAGAGGATGTTCGTGGTGTCGACCTGCACGAACTCCTGGTTCGGGTGCTTGCGCCCGCCCTGCGGCGGCACCGAGGCGATGGTGCCCTCGATGAGCTTCAGCAGCGCCTGCTGCACGCCCTCCCCGCTCACGTCGCGCGTGATCGAGGGGTTGTCGCTCTTGCGCGAGATCTTGTCGATCTCGTCGATGTAGACGATGCCGCGCTGCGCCTTCTCGACGTCGTAGTCGCACTTCTGCAGCAGCTTCTGGATGATGTTCTCGACGTCCTCGCCGACGTAGCCCGCCTCGGTGAGCGTGGTGGCGTCCGCGATCACGAACGGCACGTTCAGCAGGCGCGCGAGCGTCTGCGCGAGCAGCGTCTTGCCCGAGCCCGTGGGCCCGATGAGCAGGATGTTCGACTTCGCGAGCTCGACCTCGTCCTGCTTGCCGCCGGTCTTCAGCCGCTTGTAGTGGTTGTAGACCGCGACGGAGAGGATCTTCTTCGCCTGCAGCTGGCCGATCACGTACTGGTCGAGGATCTCGCAGATCTCGTGCGGGCTGGGCAGGTCGCTCTTGGCGGTCTTCTGCCCCGTCTCGGCCGACGCCTCCTCGCGGATGATGTCGTTGCACAGATCGATGCACTCGTCGCAGATGAACACCGACGGCCCGGCGATGAGCTTGCGCACCTCGTGCTGGCTCTTGCCGCAGAAGGAGCAGTAGAGAAGCTTTTCGCCGCCGACTTTTTCTGTCATGTGTCGAGTGTATTTCCTACGCCACCGAAGACTCGCTGCGGTTCTTCAGCACGCGGTCGATCAGGCCATACTTTACCGCGTCTTCGGCCCCCATGAAATTGTCGCGATCGGTGTCGCGCTCGATCACTTCCAGGGGCTGGCCGGTGTGCTGGGCCATCATCTCGTTCAGCTTCCTCTTGAGGTACAGGACCTCCTTCGCGTGGATCTCGATGTCCGAGGCCTGGCCGGAGAAGCCGCCCGAGGGCTGGTGGATCATGACGCGCGAGTTCGGCAGGCAGAAGCGCTTGCCCTTGGCGCCCGCGCACAGCAGGAACGCGCCCATGCTCGCCGCGAGGCCCGTGCACAGCGTCGAGACGTCGGGCTTGATGAACTGCATCGTGTCGTAGACCGCCATCCCCGCCGAGACGCTGCCGCCCGGCGAGTTGATGTACAGGTGGATGTCCTTGTCGGGGTTCTCGCTCTCGAGGAACAGGAGCTGCGCCACGATCAGGTTCGCCATCGCGTCGTTGATCGGGCCGACGAGGAAGATCACCCGCTCCTTGAGCAGGCGCGAGTAGATGTCGTAGGCGCGCTCGCCGCGCCCCGACTGCTCGATCACCATCGGGACGAGGCCCAGGCCTTGCGGCTCCTCGCGGTCGCTTTCGTGCTTGATGAACATGTCTAGCCCTTCTTCGTGCCCATGAGCTCGGCGAACTCGACGGGCTTGTCCTCGACCTTCATTTTCCCCATGGCCCATTCTACGACGTTGTCCTCCATCACGAGGGCCTCCACCTCGGCCAGTCGCGACGGATCGGCGTAGTACCAACGGACCAGCTGCTCGGGCTGCTCGAAGCTCTCGGCGTGCTCCTCGATCACGCGGCGCACCTGCTCGGGCTTCGCCGCGAGGTCGTGCTTCTTCACGAGGTCGGCCACCAGCAGGCCCACCTTGATGCGCCGCTCCGCGCGCTCGGCGAAGAGCTCGGAGGGCAGCGACCGGTCCTCGACCGTCATGCCGCGCTGCTTGAGGTCCTCGAGCGCGGTGTGGCGCATGCGCTCGATCTCGGCCTCGAGGAGCGAGCGGGGCACCTCGAACTTCGCCGCGTCGTGCAGCGCGCCGATCGCCTGGTCCTTCACCGAGGCCTTGACGCGCTTGGCGGCCTCCTTCTCCATGTTCTCGCGCACCTCGCGGCGCAGGCGCCCGACGTCGCCGTCGCCCACGCCGAGGGACTTCGCGAATTCCGCGTCCACGGGTGGGAGCTTCGGCTCCGCGACCTGGTTCACCGTGACGGTGAAGTCGGCGGTCTTGCCGCGCACGGACTCGTGGTAGTCCTGCGGGAAGGTGAGCGGGAAGGTCTTCTGCTCGGCCGCCTTCATCCCGACGATCGCCGCCTCGAAATCCGGCAGCATGCGGTTCTCGCCCAGCACCACCGTGAAGTTGGAAGCCTTGTTGCCCTCGAAGGGCTGGCCGGCGATGAGGCCCTCGAAATCGATGTTCACGAGGTCGCCCACCTGCGCCGCGCGCTGCACGTTCTCGAACTTCGCGCGCTGCTTGCGCAGGGTCTCGAGCGTCGCGTCCACGTCGCTCTCCTCGACCTTCGTCACCGGGCGCTCGACCTTCGCGCCGGCGACGTCGCCCATCTCCACCTCGGGATAGACCTCGAAGGTCGCCGTGTACTCGACGTCGTTCGCGCCCTGCTCCACGGGCTTCGGCTGGAAGCGCGGGAAGCCCGCGACGCGGTACTTGTCCTTCACCGCCTCGGCGAAGGTCCGCTGCACGGTGTCGGAGACCACCTCCTGGCGCACCTGCGGACCGTACTGGCGCTCGACCATCTTGATGGGCACGTGGCCCGGACGGAAGCCCTGCATGCGGACGGTGCGCGCCAGCCGCTTGAGCCGCGTGGCGATCTCGGCCTCGATCTGCGCGATCGGCACCGAGACGGTGATGTTGCGCTCCAGCGGGCTGGAGGAGTTCTGGACGGCTTGCTGCATCGAATTTTCCTTGTTGGAGATAACCGGGGTCAGACCCCCATTTCGGACCCCCATTTCGTGAAGCGGGGCGCGACGACCGCGTGCATGAATTGGGGTCTCGCCCCAATTGGTGCGAAAGGAGGGACTCGAACCCACATGCCTTTCGGCGCTGGAACCTAAATCCAGTGCGTCTACCAATTCCGCCACTTTCGCGGTCGTCGGATTATACCCGAAAAGAGGCCCTCCCGACGGGGCGGCGGGCGCCCCAAGGGACCGATATAATCCCGCAAATTCAATCGCTTCCAGCCCCCATTTGCCGGTCGACCATTACGAGAACTTCCCCGTCGCCTCGTGGCTGCTTCCGGCCGCGGCGAGGCCGCCGATCGAGGCGATCTACGGGTTCGCGCGCGGGGCCGACGACATCGCCGACGAGGGCGAGATGCCCGATGCCGAGCGCCTCGCGCGGCTCGACCGCTACCTCGCCGCGCTGGCGGCCATCGACGCGGGCCGCGAACCCGAGCCCGAGTTCGCGCGCATCGCGCGCGCCGTGCGCGACTACGCGCTGCCCACGCCGCTCCTCGCCGACCTCATCGATGCGTTCAGGCAGGACGTGGTGAAGAAGCGCTACGCGACCTTCGCCGATCTCCTCGACTACGCGCGGCGCTCGGCGAACCCCGTCGGCCGCCTCGT
>DASUXK010000296.1:0-3511 GCA_036377935.1 Usitatibacter sp. | reverse complement strand
GCTCCTCATCTGGCTCTACGTGAGCTGGCTCGTGCTGCTGGTGGGCGCCGACGTGGCGTTCTACGTGCAGCATCCCGAGTATCTCTACGCGAAGCCGGGCGAGCCGCGCCTGAGCAACCGCATGCGCGAGCGGCTCGCGCTCGCCGTGATGGGCCTCGTCGGCGCGAGCTTCGCTCGCGGGGATCCGCCGTGGAGCCTGCACGCGCTGACGCGCCGCCTCGGCGTGCCCATGCATTCGGTGCTGGCGGTGGTGGAAGCGCTGTGCGCCGGAGGCTTCCTCACGCGGAGCGCGGACGATCCGCCCGCGTATCTTCCGTCGCGCGACCTCGCCCGCGTGAGCGTGGCCGACGTCCTTTCGAGCGTGCGCCGCACCGGCGAGGACGCGTTCCTCCATCCCGGTTCGCTCCCGCTGCCCGCGCCGCTCGAGGCGATCCTCGATGCGAAGGAGCGCGCGATCGCGGCCTCGACCGGCGGCATCAGCATCGCCGACATGGCGCAGGAGGGTGCGATCGACGCCGCGACGCCCGAAGAAAAAAGCGGTCGCGGCGTGACGAGGCCCGCGCGGCCGGTTTAGCATGGGAGGCGGCCGCGAAGGCCGATCCCCGAGATCGATACGCGATGCAGGAAAAGGTTTCGCTTTCCACGGCGCCCGTCGGCGCGTCCCTCGACCCGCTCTGGTACAAGGACGCGGTCATCTACCAGCTGCACGTCAAGGCGTTCCGCGACTCGAACGGCGACGGCATGGGCGACTTCGCGGGCCTCACCGAGAAGCTCGACTACGTGCGCGACCTGGGCGCCGATACGATCTGGCTGCAGCCCTTCTATCCCTCGCCGCTGCGCGACGACGGCTACGACGTCGCCGACTACACCGACGTGCATCCCGCGTACGGCACGCGGGCGGATTTCGCGGTTTTCGTGCGCGAGGCGCACCGGCGCAGCCTGCGCGTCATCACCGAGCTCGTCATGAACCACACCTCGGACCAGCATCCGTGGTTCCAGGCGGCGCGGCGCGCGCCGAAGGGATCGGGCAAGCGCGACTTCTACGTGTGGAGCGATTCGCCCGACAAGTACGCCGGCACGCGCATCATCTTCACCGACACCGAGAAGTCGAACTGGACCTGGGATCCGCAGGCCCAGCAGTACTACTGGCACCGCTTCTTCAGCCACCAGCCCGACCTCAACTTCGACAACCCGCAGGTCCTCAAGGCCGTCTTCCGCGTCATGCGCTACTGGCTCGACAAGGGCGTGGACGGCTTCCGGCTGGACGCGATTCCCTACCTCGTCGAGCGCGAGGGCACGAGCAACGAGAACCTGCCGGAGACGCACGCGGTGTTGAAGCGCCTGCGCGCGCAGCTCGACGCCGGCTACGCGGGGCGCATGTTCCTCGCCGAGGCGAACCAGTGGCCCGAGGACGTGCAGGCCTACTTCGGCGATTCCGACGAGTGCCACATGGCCTACCACTTCCCGCTGATGCCGCGGATGTACATGGCGATCGCGCAGGAGGACCGGCACCCGATCACCGAGATCATGGCGCAGACGCCGGACATCCCCGCCGATTGCCAGTGGGCGATCTTCCTGCGCAACCACGACGAGCTCACGCTCGAGATGGTGACGAGCCGCGAGCGCGACTACATGTACCAGCTCTACGCCGCCGACCCGCGCGCGCGCATCAACCTCGGCATCCGCCGGCGCCTCGCGCCGCTCATGGAGAACGACCTCGGCCGCATCAAGCTCATGAAGAGCCTGCTCTTCTCGATGCCCGGCTCGCCGATCATCTACTACGGCGACGAGATCGGCATGGGCGACAACATCTACCTCGGCGACCGCAACGGCGTGAGGACGCCGATGCAGTGGAGCGACGATCGCAACGCCGGCTTCTCGAGCGCCGACCCGCAGCGCCTCTACCAGCAGCCCATCATGGACCCGGTGTACGGCTACGGCGCGGTGAACGTGGAGTCGCAGGCGCGCGACCCGTACTCGCTCCTCAACTGGACGCGGCGCATGCTCGCCGTGCGCCGCTCGGTGGCCGCGTTCGGCCGCGGCTCGCTCTCGTTCCTGCGTCCCGCCAATCGCAAGGTGCTCGCCTACCTGCGCGAGCACGGCGACGAGACGATCCTCTGCGTCGCGAACGTCTCGAGGAGCGCCCAGCCCGTGGAGCTCGATCTCTCGCGCTACAAGGGGCGCTTCCCCGTGGAGCTGCAGGGCCGCAGCGTCTTTCCGCCCATCGGCGACGCGCCCTACGTGCTTTCCCTCCCCGGGCACGGCTTCCTCTGGTTCCGCCTCGCGGCCGCCGCGCAGGTCCCGGGCGGCGCGGAGCGGATCGCGCCCGCGGTGGAGCTGCCGATGCTCGTGCTCTTCGACGGATGGGCCACGCTCTTCCGCGAGCGCGTGGTGCCGTGGCGCATCGCGCTCGCCGAGCGCGCGCGCACGCAGCTCGAGACCGAGGTGTTGCCGCCCTACGTCGCGTCGCGGCGCTGGTATGCGGCGAAGGGCGAGCGCCTCGCGCGCGTCGCGATCGCCGACCATGCCGAATGGAATCGCGCCGGCCAGTCGTGGCTCCTCGTGCTCGCGCACGCGGACCGCGAGGGCGGCGCCGAGCCGCAGACCTACTTCCTGCCGCTCGCGACCGCATGGGAGGAGCGTGAAGAGGCGCGCGTGCGCAAGCTCGCCCCGGCCACGATCTCCAAGGTGCGCCGGCAGGCGGATGTGGGCGTGCTCGCCGACGCGCTGGGCGACGAGGCGTTCGTGCGCGAGATGGCGAACGCGATCGGCGCGGGCGCGGAGGTGAAGACCGCGCGCGGGCGCATCCGCTTCCGGCCCTCGGCGGCGTTCGCCGCGCTCGCCGGCGAATCCCCCGGAACGCTCGAGGTGACGATCCCGCCCGCGCAGAGCAGCAACTCGCCGGTCGAGCTGGGCGGGCGGCTGTTCCTCAAGACCTATCGCCGCGTGCAGGCGGGCGTGAACCCGGAGGCGGAGGTGGGGCGCTTCCTCACCGAGGTCGCGCATTTCGCGCACGTCGCGCCGGTCGCGGGCACCGTGGAGTACGCCACCGACGAGGGCCGGGAAGCGACGCTCGCGCTCCTGCAGGGCTACGTCGAGAACCAGGGCGACGCGTGGCAGTTCACGTTGGGCTACCTCGGCCGCCTGCTCGAGCACCTCGGCTCGCCCACCGCCGCGCGGGCGCCGGTGGATCACGCCGCCTATCTCGCGCTCGTGGGCAAGCTCGGCCGCCGCACCGCGGAGCTGCACGCCGCGCTCGCCACGCGATCGGGCGATGCCGCGTTCGATCCGGAGCCCGCCGGCCCCGAGGACGTGGGCCGATGGGTGGATCGCGCGGTGGAGGAAGCGCGCGCGGCGCTCGAGGCGCTGGCGCGCGCCCGCGGGGGTCTCGCCGGGGAAGCCCGAGCGGATGCGGACCTGGTGCTCGACCGCGCCGCGGAGATCACCGCACGCATCGAGGCACATCGCGGCGCGCAGGCGGCGGGCGAGAAGACGCGCATCCACGGCGACT
>DASUXK010000295.1:0-4266 GCA_036377935.1 Usitatibacter sp. | reverse complement strand
ACCCGTCCTCGGCGCTGCTCGAGGTGCTCGACCCCGAGCAGAACCACACGTTCGTCGACCACTACATCGAGGTCGAGTACGACCTCTCGGACGTGATGTTCGTCGCCACCGCCAACACGCTGCAGATCCCGGCGCCGCTCCTCGACCGGATGGAGCTCATCCGCCTGTCGGGCTACACCGAGGACGAGAAGGTCCACATCGCGAAGCAGTACCTGCTGCCGAAGCAGATCAAGTCGAACGGCCTGAAGGAGCTGGAGCTCACGGTCACCGACGGGGCGATCCACGACATCACGCGCTACTACACGCGCGAAGCGGGCGTGCGCGGCCTGGACCGCGAGCTCGCGAAGATCGCGCGCAAGGTGGTGAAGTCGATCCTCACCAAGAAGAAGGACGGGGCGCACGTCACCGTCAATTCCAAGAACCTCGACAAGTACCTGGGCGTGCGCAAGTACACCTACGGCATCGCCGAGAAGGAGAACCAGGTGGGCCAGGTCACCGGCCTCGCATGGACCGAGGTCGGCGGCGAGCTCCTCACGATCGAGGCGGTGAAGCTGCCCGGCAAGGGCAACACCGTCACCACCGGCAAGCTCGGCGAGGTGATGCAGGAGTCGATCAAGGCCGCGGTGTCGGTGGTGCGCGCGCGCGCCAAGCGCCTGGGCATCGCCGAGGACTTCTACCAGACGCTCGACCTGCACATCCACCTGCCCGAGGGCGCCACGCCCAAGGACGGACCCTCGGCGGGCACCGCGATCGCCAGTGCGATCACCTCGGTGCTCACCGGCATCCCGGTGCGCTGCGACGTCGCGATGACCGGCGAGATCACGCTGCGCGGCGAGGTGCTGCCGATCGGCGGGCTGAAGGAGAAGCTCCTCGCGGCGCACCGCGGCGGCATCAAGGTCGTGCTGATCCCCGAGGAGAACGTGAAGGACCTCGCGGAGATCCCCGAGGAGGTGAAGAGCGCGATCGAGATCGTCCCGGTGCGCTGGTTCGACCAGGTGCTCGAGCGCGCGCTCGAGAGGAAGCCCGAGCCGCTCGCCGAGGCGCCCGTCGCGCCGCCCCCCGCCGCGCCGGAGGCCCGGCCGGTGGTGACGAAGCACTGAGGCAGAATTCCTGCCCGATGGCGTTGAACGGCGGCGCGCACCGCGCCGTCCGTTCCAACGCCGTTCCCGATAGTGTTAAAATCCCTGTTTTCCGGGTGCTTAGCTCAGCCGGTAGAGCGTCGCCCTTACAAGGCGAATGTCGGCGGTTCGAACCCGTCAGCACCCACCAGTGACGCGGGGCAGGAAACCGGTATCACCCGGAGTGGTAGTTCAGTTGGTTAGAATACCGGCCTGTCACGCCGGGGGTCGCGGGTTCGAGTCCCGTCCACTCCGCCAGAACTCCGGGGGCGAACCGTCGCGGTTCGCCCCTTTCGTTATCAAAGCCCCGAACGGATCCCGCCATGCTGCAGAAGCTCCGTGAGTTCGCCAACCACAAGGTCGTGCAGTTGCTGTTGGCGCTGTTCCTCGTCATCCCGTTCGCGCTGTTCGGGGTGGATTACTACTTCAACAACTCCGGCGGCGCGGGCGAGGTCGCGAGCGTGGGGCGCATGGCCATCAGCGAGTACGACTTCGAGCAGGCGATGCGCCGGCAGACGGAGCTCTACCGCCAGCAGCTGCAGGGCAACTTCGACGCCTCGATGATGCAGACGCCGGAGATGCGCCGCGCGGTCCTCGAGCGGCTCATCGCCGAGCGCCTCGTCGCGGTCGGCGCCGACCGCGCCGGCATCCGCCTGGGGGACCGCCAGCTCGCCCAGCGCATCGTCGACGAGCCCGCCTTCCAGGAGGACGGGCGCTTCTCGAAGCAGCGCTACGAGGCGATCGCGCGCTCGATGAGCCTCACGCCGGCGGGCCTCGACGAGCGCCTGCGGCAGGATTTCCGCGAGGAGCAGTTCCGCAACGGCATCGTGGACACCGCGTTCGTGCCGAAGGCGACCCTCGACAGCTTCATCCGCCTGTCCGAGCAGACGCGCGACGTGAGCGTGGTGAACCTCGCGCCGGAGGCCTTCATGGCCAAGGTGAACGTCACGCCCGCGCAGGTGAAGTCGTACTACGACGCGCATCCGAAGGAGTTCACGACGCCCGAGGAGGTGAAGGTCGACTACATCGAGCTGTCGGTCGACACGCTGGCCGCGAACGCCGCGGTGACGCCCGAGGAGGTGAAGCGCTATTACGACGAGGAGCTCAAGAAGGGCACCTTCGGGATTCCCGAGGAGCGGCGCGCGAGCCACATCCTCGTCGCCGTGAAGCCCGGCGCGACCGACGCCGAGAAGAAGGCCGCGCAGGAGAAGGCGCGCAAGATCGCCGACGAGGTGCGCAAGAACCCGAAGCGCTTCGCCGAGATCGCGAAGAAGGAGTCGCAGGACCCGGGCTCGGCCGCCAAGGGCGGCGACCTCGGCTTCTTCGGCCGCGGCGCCATGGTGAAGCCCTTCGAGGACGCCGTGTTCGCGGCGAAGAAGGGCGAGATCGTGGGGCCCGTCGCCTCCGATTTCGGCTACCACGTGATCGAGGTCACCGACGTGAAGCCCGCGAAGGTGAAGTCCCTCGCCGAGGCGACGCCGGAGATCGAGGGGATCCTGCGCAAGCAGCGCGCGAGCGGCCTCATGGCCCAGGGCGCCGAGAACTTCGCGAACCTGGTCTACGAGCATCCCGACAACCTGCAGGCCGCGTCCGAGGCGCTGAAGCTCCCGATCCAGCATTCGGGCTGGATCCGCAAGGGGCAGCCCGCGAACCCGCCGTACCTCTCCAATCCCAAGCTCGATGCGGAAATCTTCTCCGACAACTCGATCAAGTCCCATCGCAACACGTCCGCCGTCGAGGTCTCGCCCAACGTGCTCGTGGCCGCGCATGTGGTGGACCACAAGGAGGCGCAGCTCAAGCCGCTGGACGCCGTGAAGGGCGACATCGAGGCGCGCCTGAAGCACGAGGAGGCGCTCAAGCTCGCGGCGAAGGAGGGCGAGGAGAAGCTGAAGGCGCTGCGCGCCGGGCAGGCGCCCGCGGACCTCAAGTGGCCCGAGACGCTCGCCGTGAGCCGCCGGAAGACGGGCGGGCTCTTCCCCACCGTGCTCGACGCCGTGTTCCGCGTCGATCCGCGCAAGCTGCCCGCCTACGTGGGCGTCGAGACCCCGATGGCCTACTCGCTCGTCAAGGTGAGCAAGGTGAACGAGCCGGAGAAGATCGACGACGCGAAGCGCCAGGCCCTGCGCGCGCAGCTGCGCCAGGCGGTGGCCGCGACCGAGCTCGATGCCGCGCTCGCGAGCCTGCGCGAGAAGGTCGGCGTGAAGGTGCGCAAGGACGCGCTGGCGCCCAAGCAGCCGGGAAGCTGAGCTACGCCTCGTCCCCGCCCAGCCCCGCGGTGGTGGAGCTGAAGCCCGCGTCCACGTAGATCACCTCGCCGGTGATGCCGCTCGCGAGGTCCGAGAGCAGGAACGCGGCGGTGTTGCCGACTTCCTCGGTGGTCACGCCGCGGCGCAGGGGCGCGTTCTTCTCCACGAAGTGCAGGATCTTCGAGAAGCCGCCGATGCCCGCCGCGGCGAGCGTCTTGATCGGCCCGGCGGAGATGGCGTTCACGCGGATCGCGCCGGGCCCGAGGCTCGCCGCGAGGTAGCGCACGCCGGCCTCCAGGCTCGCCTTGGCGAGGCCCATCACGTTGTAGTTCGGGATCGAGCGCACGGCGCCGAGGTACGAGAGCGTGACGATCGAGGCCGGGCGTCCCTGCATCATCGGCGCGGCCGCCCTGGCGAGCGCCGCGAGGCTGTAGCTGGAGATCTCGTGGGCGATGCGGAACGATTCGCGCGAGACGCTCTCGTGGAAGGGGCCCTTCAGGGCCTCGCGCGGCGCGAAGGCGATGGCGTGCACCAGGCCGTCCAGGCCGTCCCAGGACCGGCCCAGCTCGCGGAAGAGCGCATCGATCTGCGCGTCGTCGCCCACGTCGCACGGGAACACGAGGCCCGAGCCGAACTCCCTGGCGAGCTCCACGACGCGGTCGCGCACGCCCTCGCCCTGGTAGGTGAAGGCGAGCTCGGCGCCTTCGCGCGCGCAGCTCTTCGCGATCCCGTAGGCGATGGAGCGGTTCGAGAGCATCCCCGTCACCAGGATGCGGCGGCCCTGCAGGAAACCCATTTCGCGGTTCCTTCCCCGTAGAATTGCAAGATTGTGAATCGATGCGGACGCGGCGGAAGTTTATCGCACATTCCCCGCCCGCCCCGCGCTGCCCGAGCATGATCGC
>DASUXK010000294.1:0-2087 GCA_036377935.1 Usitatibacter sp. | reverse complement strand
CACCGCGTCGAAGATCTTCTCGGGCGCCTCGACCGCGTTCGGCGCGCCGGCGAACACGCAGGCATCGGCCGTCGACCTCGCGTTGCCCGGAACGCTGCCGGTGCTCAATCGGGCTGCCGTGGAGCGCGCGATCCGCTTCGGGCTGGCCGTGGGCGGGCGCATCGCGCCGCGCAGCGTCTTCGCGCGCAAGAACTATTTCTATCCCGACCTTCCCAAGGGCTACCAGATCAGCCAGTACGAGCAACCGGTGGTCTCCGGCGGCTGGGTGGCCATCGTGCCGGGCGAGGGCGAAAGGCGCGTGCGCCTCACGCGCGCGCACCTCGAAGAGGACGCGGGCAAGTCGCTGCACGAGGACTTCCACGGCATGAGCGGCATCGACCTGAACCGCGCCGGCACGCCGCTCCTCGAGATCGTCTCCGAGCCCGACATGCGCTCGGCGCAGGAGGCGGTCGCCTACGCGAAGGCGCTGCACGCGCTGGTGCGCTGGATCGGCATCTGCGACGGCAACATGCAGGAAGGGTCCTTCCGCTGCGATGCCAACGTCTCGGTGCGCCGCCCGGGCGAGCCGCTCGGCACGCGCTGCGAGATCAAGAACCTCAACTCCTTCCGCTTCCTCGAGAAGGCGATCGAGTACGAGGCGCGCCGCCAGGTCGAGCTGCTCGAGGACGGCGGCAAGGTGCTGCAGGAGACGCGGCTCTTCGATCCCGATCGCGGCGAGACGCGGCCGATGCGCTCGAAGGAGGAGGCGCAGGACTACCGCTATTTCCCGGATCCCGACCTGCTGCCGCTCGAGATCCCCGAGGCGTGGATCGCCGAGGTTCGCGCCTCGATGCCCGTGCTGCCCGAAGCGCTGCGCGCGCGCTATCGCGAGGAGCTCGCGATCGGCGAGTACGAGGCGGCGCTCCTCACCGAGAGCCGCGAGAAGGCGGCGTTCTTCGAGGGCGCGCTCGGCGCGGTGCCGGGATTGCCCGCGCGGCTCGCGGCCAACTGGGTGAACGGCGAGATGTCGGCGCTCCTGAACGAGCGCGGCGGCGATTTCGGCGCCTCGCCCGTCGCGGCGGCGTCGTTCGCGCGGCTCCTCGCGCGCATCGAGGACGGCACGGTGTCGGCGAAGGCAGCCAAGTCGGTGCTCCTCGCGATGGCGGACGGCGAAGGCGAGCCCGATGCGGTGATCGACAAGCGCGGCCTGCGACAGATCTCCGATGCCGGCGCCCTCGAGGCGGCGGTGGACCGGGTGCTCGCCGCGAGCGCGAAGCTCGTCGAGGACTACCGCTCGGGCAAGGAGAAGGCGTTCAACGCGCTGGTGGGCCAGGTGATGAAGGCGACCCAGGGCAAGGCCAATCCCGCCCAGGCGGGCGAGATCCTGCGCCGCAAGCTCGGCGGCGCCTAGGAGCCGGGGCGCCGCCCCGGGACGGCGGCCTTCACCGGCTCCGCGCGGGCCGGCGGCGGCTCGGGCGCGAGGCTCGCGTCCCCCGTCTTGAGCGCGATCCAGCGCTTCTTGTCCGTGTCGAAGCGCGCGCGCACTTCCTCGATCTCCTTGCGGAAGCGGCCGATCGCCGCGCGCAGGCTCGTGCGCTCCTCGCGCACGCGCTGCAGGTCCTCGATCATCCACGCCGGCGCTTCGCCCGGCTTCCCATCCTTGCCGGCGCGGTCGGTGAAGGCCTGCGCCTGCTTCGAGAGCTGCGCATCGCGCTGGTCGAGCTCCCGGATGCGGTCCTCGGCGGCGGTGATCCGCCCGGCGATGGGCTCGACATTGCGGTCGCGCGCCACGTCGAACTCCGCCGCGCTGCCGAAGGAGTTGAGCAGCGCCAGGTCCTTGCGCCGCTGCTCGGCCGCGATCCTCGCTTCCTTAGCGCGGCGCTCGCGCTCCTCGCGCTGCAGCTCCACCTGCTGCACCGTGGGCGTGGGATCGATCCGCTTGAGGACCATGCCCGACGGGCTCACCTGGTAGATCGGCACCTTCGCGCACGCGGCGGGCGGCACGTCGCCGAACAGCGTGCGGCCGTTCTCGTCCACGCACCTGTACACGGCCGAGGCGAGCGGCGCGTGCCACAGGGCGATCAGCAGCAGTCCCAGCGTCCACCTCA